>NZ_JBEXPJ010000363.1:0-1015 GCF_040611995.1 Lentzea sp. NPDC006480 | reverse complement strand
GTCACGCCTCGATGTCCACGCCCATCTCCTCGGCGATGCGGGCCGCCTCCGCCAGCAACGTCTCGACGATCTGCGACTCCGGCACCGTGCGGATCACCTCGCCCTTCACGAAGATCTGCCCCTTGCCGTTGCCCGACGCGACACCGAGGTCGGCCTCCCGCGCCTCGCCCGGCCCGTTGACGACACAGCCCATCACGGCCACCCGCAACGGGACCGGGAACCCTTCCAGGGCAGCGGTCACCTGTTCGGCGAGGGTGTGCACGTCGACCTGGGCACGACCGCACGACGGGCACGACACGATGTCCAGCCCGCGCGGCCGCAGCCCCAGCGACTCCAGGATCTGGTTGCCCACCTTGACTTCCTCGACCGGCGGCGCGGACAGCGAGACGCGGATGGTGTCGCCGATGCCCTCCGCCAGCAACGCGCCGAACGCCACCGCCGACTTGATGGTGCCCTGGAACCGCGGACCCGCCTCGGTCACGCCGAGGTGCAACGGGTAGTCGCAGCGGGCGGCGAGCTTGCGGTAAGCCTCGATCATCACCACCGGGTCGTGGTGCTTCACCGAGATCTTCAGGTCGGTGTACCCGTGCTCCTCGAACAGCGAGCACTCCCACAAAGCCGACTCCACCAGCGCTTCCGGCGTGACACCGCCGTGCTTGTCCAGCAGCCGCTGGTCCAGCGAGCCCGCGTTCACGCCGATCCGGATCGGGATGCCCGCATCGCCCGCCGCGCGGGCGATCGCGCCGACCTGGTCGTCGAACTGCCGGATGTTGCCCGGGTTGACCCGCACCGCCGCACAGCCCGCGTCGATCGCGGCGAACACGTACTTGGGCTGGAAGTGGATGTCGGCGATCACCGGGATCCCCGATTTCCGGGCGATCGCGGGAAGTGCGGCCGCGTCGTCCGCCGACGGCACGGCGACCCGGACGATCTCGCAGCCGGCCGCGGTGAGCTCAGCGATCTGCTGCAGCGTGGCGTCGACGTCCGCGGTGGGCGTGGTGGTCATCGACTGCAC
>NZ_JBEXPJ010000362.1:0-1095 GCF_040611995.1 Lentzea sp. NPDC006480 | reverse complement strand
TTCCCGTCGAGCGGCAGAACCGCCCCGTTACGAATCTCGCGCCAGCTCGGATGCCAGGCCGGGACACCCCGATACAACGTCAAGCCGTCCCCGAGAAACTGCCGCACCTGCTCCGCCAGCTCCTGCTTCCCTTTTGGCGTGCCATGCCTCACCGCGTCCACACCGACGTACAGGTTCGACCCGCCCAACCGGTAGAAGTCCCCAACCTGAACCCCGTGCAGCTGGCGGTCGCCCAGGTCCAGGATCACCGTACTGTCCGTGTCGCCGTCGTTGCCGCTAACCCACCACGAACTCGGGGCTTCACCGCTACCGCCAACCATTCGAGCGATCGTCCCCGACACAAACGTCTGCGCCACCTGCTGCCCGGCACCCTTGGAGTCCTTGGACAGAATCACCCGCTGCGCGGACAGGCTGGCGAGCGCTCGGGCGAGATCATCGGCGCCCACGTCGCCACCGGGCCAGCGCAAGCGGCGGAGCTCGGAATTCACCGCACCCAGTAGGCCTTCATGGCGATTGCCCCTGCTGCCGACCTGCTCGTCCTCCACGCCGAACTCGACTTCCGTGTCCGAGTCGTCGGCGCCCCAGGTGGAACGACCGGGAGGGGAGTCGAAGAGCGGCTCGATCACGGATTCGGTGTCGCTGTCGC
Organism: Lentzea sp. NPDC006480; assembly: GCF_040611995.1. NCBI lineage: Bacteria > Bacillati > Actinomycetota > Actinomycetes > Pseudonocardiales > Pseudonocardiaceae > Lentzea > Lentzea sp. NPDC006480. The sequence continues at coordinate 449 of NZ_JBEXPJ010000362.1, read as the reverse complement.
TGTCGCTGTCCTCGTCGACGATTTCATGGTCGTCGATGAGTCTCTGGTCGACGGCCAGAGTCTGGTCGGTGGAGGGAGCGACCGGCACCGGCAGGTCGGATTCGAGCTTGACGTCAGCCTGAGGCGCCCGGATGTCGTCCGGGGAGATCTCCGGGCCGGCGGTCTCGGTGGAGACCGGGGTCGTGCTGGTCTCCTCGATGTCGATCTTCGGTGTGATCGAGGGGGACGGCGTGGTCGACGTGGCCAGATTCTGCGTCGCAGTGTTCGGCGTCGTGGTGTTCGGGGCAGTTGTCGTCGGCGTGGCCGGGGTCGAGGAGGTCGGCGCGACCGCGTTGTTCCCGACCTGGATCTGACTCGAACTGTCCGTGGTCGACGTGGCAGGCGCGGTCGTGACGTTCCCTGATGGCTCTGACACGTTCGTAGTGACATCAGGCGACGCCAACGGCGGC
>NZ_JBEXPJ010000361.1:0-1155 GCF_040611995.1 Lentzea sp. NPDC006480 | reverse complement strand
ACCCTGACCGACGCGACCGGTCAGATCACGGGCGTCACGTTCGGTACGCCTGACGATCCGTCCGTCCTGACGCGTGGGTTCCCGGTGAACAATGATCGGCGTTCCGGTCTGCTGATGGACAACATCAGGTTGACGCGGGACACCGTCCCGCCGATCTCCACGGCGTTCCCGTGGGACGGCGACACCAAGACGTTCTTCGTGGACACACACGGAGTGCCGGGCAAGACGACGATCACTCTTGCCGACGGTACGACCATTTACGTCACGGGAGGGACGCTCGCCCGCCTGGTACTGGGTTCCGAGGCGTTCTGGCAGATTGGTGGGGCGTTGCTGGACTCGTTCGCCCTCTACATCTGCTATGCGGGCACTCCGAAACTCCGCGAGCCGAACGGCAAGTCAGTGGTGGAGGACTTCTGGCAGGCTGTGCAGGAGTCTGGGATCACGGCCGCAGTGGACGGCCCCACCCACACGTTGCGTGCGTGGGTAGAAGGCCCAGGCCCTGTAATGCATGTAGTGACCGCCATCACCGAGGGTGGGTATTGGGTCTCGTTCGGTCGAGGTCGTGCGGGATCCGACATCACCGCCGCCGCGGTGTGGGAGCAGGTGGCGGACTGGCGCGAGTTGCCTCCGTACGTCCGAAAGCATTACGCGGCACGGATCCCCTTGCTTGCTGTGGTGGACAAGGCCTATCGGGTGAGCCTCGTCTTGGAGGAGGGGCTGGAGCAGGACGGTGTGCTCGATCTGGCCAACGTGCATCAATTGGTCGAGGCTCCTTGGAGGCCTGGTGTTCCGGCGGTGCGGACGGACTTGGTGTGGGAGACCGCGATCAAGTTGGTGCAGGCGGGTGACCACGCGGGTCTGTTGCGTGGTGTGGCGGTGCCCCTGGGCTTGGCGCACCTGAGCCGTCACGGCTACCTGGCCGGTGACCCGGTGTGGGAGTTCGGGCGCGAGGTACGACGACCGGCGTGGTGGTCCGGGCCGGTGCCCGTATTGGCGCAGAGGCCTGCGTCGGTCGTGTCGATCGCAGCTTTGTCGCCCTTGTCCGGGGATGTCGCCGTGTCCAATGGGGTGACATTCGACTCGAGCGTTGTGTCTGTGTCGAACGAGTCGTTGGTCACCTGCACATACGGCGGGCGCGGGTCGTCGGGATCGAGT
>NZ_JBEXPJ010000360.1:0-1158 GCF_040611995.1 Lentzea sp. NPDC006480 | reverse complement strand
AGCTCGGCGAGCGTTGATCGAGATCGTCGCGCTGCACGTCTCACCCGTGCACGCCTACGAGGGCCGTCCGTCGGACGGCCCTCGTCCCGATCCCGGCCCGGTCTCGCGCTCGCAGGTCGAGGTGCGGGCCGGGCTCGGCATCGTGGGCGACCGCTACTTCAACCACCCCGCACACCGCAACGCCGCCGTCACGCTGATCGCGGCCGAGTCGCTGGACCCGTGGGCCGTGGATCCGTTGCTCGCCCGGCGGAACGTCGTCGTGCGGGGGTTCGATGTGGACTCACTGCCGCGCGGCACGGTCTTCAGCCTCGACTCCGGTGATGGGCCCGTGCGGTTCGAGGTCCACCGGCCCGCGAACCCGTGTGCCTGGATGGACGCGGTGATCGCTCCCGGTGCGTTCAAAGCGTTGCGGGGCAAGGGTGGCGTGCGGTGTGTGCCGCTCGACGACGGGGTGCTGCGCGTCGGGACAGCCGCGTTGGCGATCATGGACGCATGAAGTGGTTGCGCCGCAAGCCGACGATCATCACCGCCGTCAGCCTCGTCGTCGTGCTCGCAGCGGCAGCGACGCTCTGGAACGTGAGCAGCTCCCGCACCTTCCAGTTCTTCGGTGAGCTGGTCAACCGGGTCGAGACGAACGAGAAGGTCGTCGCCCTCACCTTCGACGACGGCCCGGATCCGGCAGGCGCCCAGCAGGTTCTCGACACCCTGCGGGAAGAACAGGCCAAAGCCACGTTCTTCCTGATGGGCCGGGACCTCGCGAGCCACCCGGAACTCGGCAGGAAGATCGCCGAGGCAGGCCACGAGATCGGCAACCACACCTACAACCACGAGCGGATGGTCGGCGTGACCCCGAGCACGGTCACGAAGGAGATCGAGGACACCGACCGGCAGATCCGCCAGACCGGCTACCAGGGCGAGATCCACTTCCGGCCGCCCAACGGCAAGAAGCTCTTCGCCCTGCCGCACTACCTGAGCGAGCACCACCGCAAGACGATCATGTGGGACGTCGAACCGGACTCCGAGGGAACGCCGTCGGCACCACAGATCGAGACCGACGTCCTCAACCAGACGAAGCCGGGCTCGATCATCCTGCTCCACCCGATGTACCTTCCCGTCCGAGATGATCCTCCTGCTTCTCCTCCTCGCGGCGACGGTGCT
>NZ_JBEXPJ010000359.1:0-1166 GCF_040611995.1 Lentzea sp. NPDC006480 | reverse complement strand
CGATGTGAGTGTAGTGATTCGATGAGCGGTGTGAGGATCCGGTGTGAGGCGTTGTGTCTTGCGCGGGTTTTTGCCGTGTGGGCAGGGCTGTGATATGGCTGTCCACGGCAATATGACGGTTCCTCCGGATTTGAACTGGGTTTTTATTATTCTTGCGGGTGCGGATTGGCCGCCGGGTCGTGAGGGTGATGTCTGGCGGATTTATGAGGCGTTGCTGGAGGCCGGTGACGATCTGGATGGTGTGGTCGGTGGTCTGGTGGCGGCGTTGGAGGATGTGCGGAATCATTGTGATCCGATGGTGGGTCGTGCTTTTTGGCGTTATGGGGAGAGGCTGGCGGAGCAGCCGGCGTTTTATGCGAGTGGTGCTCGTGGTCTGGCGGAGATGGCGCGTGGTTATTCGCTGAATGTGCAGGGTGCGAAGATTTCGATCATTGTGCAGTTGATTTTCGCGGCGGGCGAGATCGTGCACATGTGGTTCGATCCGGCGGAGTGGCCGTTGATCGGTCCGTTCATCGGGATGATGCGGACGGTCGTCAATGCGATCTTCGCCAGGTTCGCCGCGTGGATCGAGCAGGCGCTGCAGGTGCTGGTGCGTGACAGTGCGATGTTCTTCGCGATGGCGGTCAACCAGGTGACCGTGGAGAAGGTGACGGCGGCGATCGGCGGGATCATCGCGGAGATGGGCAAGCAGTTCCTGGACGAGGGTGTGGAGGAGGTCTACGAGGACGCGATCGTTCAGTTGTGGCAGAAGGCCGAGAGTGCGAAGAAGTGGTATTGGGACGACACGCTGAAGTCGTTCACCTATGGTGCGGCGGCTGGTGCGTTCGCGGGGTTCCTGGGCGGGAACGTGCGCGTGTTCAAGCCGGAGTGGGCGGGGAGGTGGGTGACCGCGGGTCTGATCGAGGGTGCTACCGAGGCGTTCGTCGGGGCGATCACGATTCCGGAGGGGGGTGATATCCGGGATATCTGGAAGGGGACGCTCAACGGGCTGGTGTCGGGTGCCGGCATGGGGGCTCTGCACGAGTGGAAGCACGACCGGGACCAGAAGTTCGGGCAGGACCCGCTTGCCCCGCCTCGGGACATCAAACTCGACACAGGTGGTTCCAGACCCGGCACAGGCCTCAAGCCCGGCACGGATCTCAAGCCCGGCACGGATCTCAAGCCCG
>NZ_JBEXPJ010000358.1:0-1253 GCF_040611995.1 Lentzea sp. NPDC006480 | reverse complement strand
GACGGGGTCGGCTGGCCGATCTTGGCGTCGATCAGGATCGTGCCGATGAGCGCTGCTGGCCCAGCAGTGGGCCACGGAGCAGGGCAAGGGATCCCAGATCGCGCCCGAGATCGCCAAGGCCGCGAAGATGGGCGACTACCTGCGCTATGCCATGTTCGACAAGTACTTCAAGAAGATCGGCAACTGCACGAGCCCGAGCTCCTGTCCGGCCGGTACGGGTAAGAGCAGTGAGCACTATCTGATGTCCTGGTACTACGCGTGGGGCGGCGCAACCGACACGAGTGCCGGTTGGGCATGGCGGATCGGTGACAGCGCTTCGCACCAGGGCTACCAGAACCCCCTCGCGGCGTATGCGTTGTCGAACGTCCCGGCGCTCAAACCGCTGTCCGCGACGGGACAACAGGACTGGTCCACCAGCCTGAACCGGCAGCTGGAGCTGCTGCAGTGGCTGCAGTCGTCGGACGGTGCGTTGGCCGGCGGTGTCACCAACTCCTGGGAGGGCCAGTACGGCACGCCTCCCGCGGGTACGCCGACGTTCTACGGCATGTTCTACGACGCGCATCCGGTGTGGCGTGATCCGCCGTCGAACCGGTGGTTCGGTTTCCAGGTGTGGGGTTTGGAGCGCACGGCGGCGTTGTACCGGATGACTGGGGACGCGCGTGCGAAGAAGATCCTGGACAAGTGGGTGACGTGGGCGCTGGCGAACACGACGACGGGCACGAACTTCCAGATCCCGGCGGATCTGGAGTGGACGGGGTCACCGGACACGTGGAATGCCACGAACCCTGGCGGGAACGCGAACCTGCACGTGCGGGTGGTCAACAAGAACCAGGACGTCGGTGTGGCCGCGTCCTACGCGAAGGTGCTGCTGAACTATGCGGCGAAGTCGGGCAACGCCCAGGCGAAGGCCACCGGTGAGGCGTTGCTGACGGGGTTGATGGCGCATCAGGACAGCATCGGCATCGCCACACCCGAGGTCCGCACGGACTACAACCGTTTCGACGACACCTACAACGCCACCACCGGCGAAGGCCCGTACGTGCCGCCGGGCTGGACCGGGAAGATGCCCAACGGCGACCCGATCGCCCAGGGCTCGACGTTCCTGTCGATGCGGTCGACGTTCAAGAACGACCCGCAGTGGCCCAAGGTCCAGTCCTATCTGAACGGTGGACCGGCGCCGGAGTTCACCTACCACCGGTTCTGGGCCCAGACCGAGATCGCCACCGCATTTTCCCTGCACACCGAGCTCTTCG
>NZ_JBEXPJ010000357.1:0-1285 GCF_040611995.1 Lentzea sp. NPDC006480 | reverse complement strand
GCAACTACCCGCACGGCTTCTCGCATCACGGACTGGTGCGCGACCGAGCGAGCCTGGGACGCCAGCGGCTCCGCGTGAACCCGAGACACCAACGGGCTCAGCGCGTGATGCACGGCCGGAGCGAACAGTCGCAGCCCCTCGACGTTCCCGGTGACCGCCAGCGCCCGTGCGGCCTCCAGCTCACCGGCCGCCGCGAGATCGACCAGGGCGGTGACATCACCGTTCGCCGCGATGTCCTCCAATGCCGTGCGGGCGGGCGCACTGCCCAACCCGGCCGCGGCCACGAGCGCCCTGAGGTGCCCCTCTGCCGCAAGTTCGCGGAGCAGCGACTTCGCTACCTGGTGCGCGTGCAGCGCTAGCCCGGCCAGTGCGTCGATCGCGGTCCGGTCGCCCAGTTCCGGGTGGCTGGCCACGTCACCAATGCGCACCAACGCGGCCAACGCGTGCACCTGGCCTGTACCCGCCAGCTCCACCAGCGCCTGGCGCGCACCAACGTCACCAGAAGCGGCCTGGGTCAACTGTTCGAACGACGCGCGATGCCCCTCGTTCGCCAACGTGATGATCGCGTTGATGTCGTCGCTGTCAGCCCGCTCGTACAACGACGGCACGGGCGCAGTCTCGCCATGAAGCATCGCATAAGTGGTGTCGCGCACCAGCGAAGCCGGCTGCCCACTCTCCACGACCGCCGATCCCGCCAGCACCGCCCGCTCCAGCAACCACGCCTCACGCGGCACAAGACGCGCGTCAGGACGATACATGCCATCCGACATCAGACCCCGGCCGCTGACCTGCTTGCTGCGGACCGGACCGAGAACCCGCCCGCCACGACCCCGATGCACCGCATCCTCACGAACGTGCTGAAACAGCGCGCTGAAACTGAACGCGTCATACAAGCCCAACGTATGACCGATCTCGTGCGCGAGCGTCGTGTCGATATCGCCCAGACCGAACGAATGCTGACTGCTCAGCTCACCGTCCCGGTGAAGATCGACATTCACCGTCGCCTCAGCCGATGAACCCACAAACTCGACCCGCACATGCAACTGATCACCCGAAAACAGACGATAACCCTGGTTGTAGAACCAGTTCACACCACGACCCATCGCCGTCTTCAAACCCTCGACCCGCGCCGCGTCCACGCCCGCGGGCACCCGCAGGAACACCTTGACCGTGAACTCCTTCACCCACCGGCCCGGCACAACCTCCATACGCCTGAGCTCAAAAGCCGCCTTCATCTCCTTGAAAGCCGGACCGATCAGAATCCGCGGCCTACCACCGGGCTCGG
>NZ_JBEXPJ010000356.1:0-1374 GCF_040611995.1 Lentzea sp. NPDC006480 | reverse complement strand
GTCCACAAAGAACGTCTTGGTATCGCCGTCCCACGGGAACGCCATCGAGATCGGCGGGACGGTGTCCCGCGTCGACGTGTCATCCATCAGCAGACCGGATCGCCGAAGGCGGTTCACCGGGAACCCATGCGCCAGGATGGTCGGATCGTCAGGCGTACCGAACGTGACGCCCGTGATCTGACCGGTCGCGTCGGTCAGGGTGCGCATCCGTACCTGGCCCGCGGTGAAGTAGCGGCGCGCCCCCTGCTCGTCCTCACCCGCAAAGGCAGCGGGCAGCGGGGTGGTGGTGGGTGCGGTCGGGTTCGCCGCCGGGTACGCGGTCACGGTGACCACGGTGTGGCTCGGGTTGAAGGTGCCGGACACGCGGTTCGCGGGCGCGATCACCTCGGCACTGAGCACCCCAGCGCTGAGCTCCTCTGCCCGCGTCGCGGGCACCAGGCGGGTCAGCTCGGTCCGCACACCCTCAGCCACCCGCGACCAGACCGCCTGCGCTCTGCGCAGGCCGCCGGCCATCCCGGCCTCGACCGACCCGAGATACCTATCGTCGGAGCCCTGACCTGAGAACTCCGCGACCAGCGGCGGCAGACCATCACCGTCAAACTCGACAGCAACCTCGGCCAGCCACCGAGCGAACTGGTCAGCCTGCTGCTCACCCACCGCATCAGGAGTCTCCTGCTGGCCGGCGAACCCGATGTCGAACCGCGTCAGCCAGTGCGTGCCGAGATCGACACGAGATACGACGTCACCCGGCGGAACAAGCCGCACCGGCCTCGAGACCCGCCCGTCCAAGCCCCACACACCCTTGCCCGTCACCGTAAAACGGTCACGTGCCGCACCAGGCAACACCACATGTTTCCACTGACCACCATCGAAATACCTGTCGACAACCGTGGTGATCGTGCCACGCGCGACATCCAGCGAAGCCAAATACGTCAGCAAAGCAGTCCACACCAACGCCGAATCCGGTTCACTCTCAATCGCGCCATGCACAGCACCCAGATCCAGCACCTGCCCATGATCCGGCCACATCCGAACAAGGTAACCAACAGCGCTGACCGCCACCCTGTCCGTCGGCGTCGCCGTTCCAGCAGCCACACGACCCAGAGCAGAACCAAGCGCTTCATTGTCACCCATCAACGCCGACGCCGCGGCGGCTTCACTCACATCAGAGGAGCTCGCGGCCAAGGCCGTCTGGTACTCGATCCGCACCATTCCTTCACCAAGGGGAATACCCGCTGGCTCGTGACCGGAAATGATCGTGAAATCAGCAACCGTCAGGCTATGGCCACCCCGCTCACCAAGCGCGGCAACCAGCGCCGACTCGAACACGCCCCTGACCCGCTCCATACGACGCAGAGTCATGTGGTCCGCACT
>NZ_JBEXPJ010000355.1:0-1417 GCF_040611995.1 Lentzea sp. NPDC006480 | reverse complement strand
GCGACCTGCACCGAGAACGACGAGGTGCTGTTCGCGTGGAGGTCGTTTGACTCGGCGGACAACGGCAATGACGGCTGCGGTGGTGATGGCGATCGGAGGGGTGCCCGCGGTGGCGGCGCCCGCGGCGGTCGCGTGCACGGTCACCTACCAGATCACCAACGAGTGGGACACCGGCTTCGGCGCGACCGCGACGATCCGCAACGACGGTGACGCGCTGAACGGCTGGAACCTGACGTGGACGTTCCCGGACGGGCAACGGGTGACGCAGGGCTGGAACGGCACGTTCAGCCAGACCGGCGCGGTGGTGTCCGTGACCAATCCGGACTGGGCGCGGACGATCCCCACCGGTGGCTCGGCGCAGGTCGGTTTCAACGGCAGCAAGGGTTCGGCGAACCGGCCTCCGACCGATTTCGCGGTCAACGGCGTGGCGTGCACCGGCCCGAACCAGGCGCCGTCCGTGGCGTTGACGGCACCGGTCACCGGCAGCACCTACACCCTGCCCGCGACGGTTCCGCTGGCGGCGACCGCGCAGGACTCCGACGGCACGGTGACGAAGGTCGACTTCTACGCCGACGACACACTGGTCGCGACCGACACCAGCGCGCCGTACACCGGCACGTGGGCGTCGCCGACGGCTGGTGATCACCAGATCACCGCGAGGGCGACCGACAACCGCGGTGCCACCAGGACTTCGGCACCGGCGATGGTCAAGGTGCTGGCCGGACCGGCGGTGCTGGCGACGCCGAGCACGCTCAACGTCCGGCAGGGCCAGACGGCGACGTTCGACGTCTCGCTGGCGACGGCGCCGAGCTCACCGGTGACGGTGACGATCGCTCGCAGCGGCAGTGCGGACCTGACTGCGGCGCCTTCGACGCTGACGTTCTCCAGTGCGGCGAAGCAGACCGTGACGGTCACGTCCGCGAACAACGGCGGGGATCTGGCTTCGGCGACGTTCACCGCGACTGCGACGGGTTATGCGCCTGCTTCGGTCGCGGTGAAGGAGATCTCGTCGTCGACTTCGGACTTCAGCAAGGCGTTCCTGGACCAGTACAACAAGATCAAGGATCCGGCGAGCGGTTACTTCCGCAAGTTCGGTGACCTGCTGGTGCCGTATCACTCGGTCGAGACGTTGATGGTGGAGGCGCCGGATCACGGTCATCAGACCACGTCGGAGGCGTTCAGCTACTACCTGTGGCTGGAAGCGAGCTACGGGCGGGCGACCGGTGACTGGGCGCCGTTCAAGTCCGCGTGGGCGTCGATGGAGAAGTTCATCATCCCGGCGAAGGCCGATCAGCCCACCAACGACAAGTACAACGCGTCGAAGCCCGCGACCTACTGGCATCCCAACCCCACCAAGGCTGCCAAGGGGCAGACCAAGACGCGGCTGGAGCCGGACGGCATCAAGGCCCAGACCGTC
>NZ_JBEXPJ010000354.1:0-1443 GCF_040611995.1 Lentzea sp. NPDC006480 | reverse complement strand
GCCGACTGGACGATGGTCCAGGCGATGGCCGAGGCCGTCTCGCGGCGCTGGCACGAGCCCGACCACGGCATCTGGGAGGAACGGCACGCGCCGCGCCACCACGTGTACTCCAAGGTCATGTGCTGGCTGACGATCGACCGCGCGATCAAGCTCGGCGAGCAGTTCGGCCGGGAGCTCGACCCGTCGTGGGTGCCGCTGCGCGACACGATCGCCACGGACGTGCTGAAGAACGGCTGGAACGACGAGGTCCAGTCGTTCACCACGGCCTACGACGGCGACGACCTGGACGCGGCTTCGTTGTTCGTCGGCCTCTCGGGGCTGATCGACCCGGCCGACGAGCGCTTCCAGTCCACGGTCACCGCGATCGAGGCCGAGCTGCGTTCGGGCTCGACCGTCTACCGCTACCACCGCGACGACGGCCTGCCGGGCGACGAGGGCGGCTTCCACCTGTGCGCCGCGTGGATGATCGAGTCCTACCTGCTCACCGGTCGGCGCACCGAGGCCGAGGAGCTGTTCGGTCAGATCGTCGCGGCAGCAGGGCCCACGGGTCTGCTGCCCGAGGAGTACGACCCGGTGGCCGAGCGCTCTTTGGGCAACCACCCGCAGGCGTACTCGCACCTGGGCCTGATCCGCTGCAGCCAACTCCTCTCCCGCTGACCTTGACCGCTCGCAACGGTTGCGCGCACGCATTTGCGCACAGCGGCTTGGACGCGGTTCACCGCGCGCGTGCGACGGTCCACCACCATCCGTCGGCGAACCTGGACGAGCGGGGACGTTGAGCTGTTGGACCTGGTCGCGGACGGATGGGATAGCCGCGAGATCGCCAGGAAATTGGCCGCTGTCACACCCAGACAGTGAAGCCGCGGCCCGCTCGACCGCGGGGACGGCTCCGGATGCATCAGCCGACTCCTTCAAGCCACAACCGATCCACACGATGCCCAGCCGTGCAACACCAACTGACCGCACGGGCACGTCTCCCCGGAGCCAAACAAGACGCTCGGACGCATCCGTAGGTTCGGTTACAACCGTGCGATCACCGGAGGAATTCAGATGCACGCGTCATCGGACCACGCGACTGACAACCCAGACCTGGTCTGTATTGCCCGCGTGCACGACTACCTCCGCGGCGGCACGAACAACTTCTCCTTCGATCGTGCTTACGCCAACGCCGCCCCAGAAGCCGCCCGCATAGTCCGGAACATCCTCCGGCGCGAACAAGTCTTCCTGAACCGAGCTGTCCAACGAATGCTCGACCAAGGCATCCGCCAGTTCCTGGACCTGGGCTCAGGCCTGCCGGCCGAAGGCGGCGTCCTCGACGTGACCGAACGCCTCTGCCCAGAAGCCCGAGTTATCCACGTCGACACCGATCCAGCAGTCGTCGAACACGGCCGCCTGATGACTGCCCGCCACAACCGGGCCACCTTCTTGCAGGCCGACGCCACC
>NZ_JBEXPJ010000353.1:0-1538 GCF_040611995.1 Lentzea sp. NPDC006480 | reverse complement strand
GTGGGACGGATCGTGCGCGGCGAGCACCCCTCCGGCACGTCGCTGCCGCCCGAACCCGCGCTGTGCCAGTCGTTCAGGTGGTCGACGGGATCGCGGCCGCGCTGGCCTCGGCGGGTAGGGACGATCCGGCGGTGGTGGCGCTCGTGGCTGCGGCCGGCATCGCTGCACAGGCCCAGCCGGCTGACTCAGACCCTGCCGACCGCGCTGACGCCGACCCCACCAGTGCCGAGTCGGCGACGAACGCGTCCGAACCAGTCTTCGGGCAGCTCGTGCAGACCCAGCCGACTGAGGCCGTCACCGACCAGGCCGCTCCGCGCAGCCCCGACGTATGGACCACAGAGGTCAAGCTCGGTGGACAGGACACCGGTCCCATCGTGCTGGGCAAGTTGATGAGGGACCCCGTCCGCGTGCCGGCAGGCCACGTGCCTCACCGGTTACGACGCCACAACGGCCTGCCGGTTCGCCTGGATCTTTTGCCTCAGACCTTCGATTTGCCGTTGTCATCCTGGCTGCAGCTCTCCGCGCCCGTGCGTGTGCGTGTCGAAGAGCGGCATGTCGCTGACTGGGTGAATTCGCGGTACTACTACTGGAACCCGCCCGCGAAGTCGGCTGAGGACGTCCTGGTGGTCGGTGTGGAGACGCAGGGCAAGCGGGCGGTGATCAGCGTGCCGGGCTTGGGTTACGTCAGCATGGACGGGTTCGCGCTCGCGCACGTGCTCCAGTTCGTCGGAGCGCTCGACGGTCATGAGGACGGAGCGTTGATCTTCCTGGCGGCCGTCGCGACCGTCTACGAGTCCGGCCACGAGCAGCTGGCCGCGTCCCTCCAGGCGAGCCTGGCGGAGCTCGGTCACGTTCGCCGGGTTGCGATCGGCACAACGCCGGCCCTGTGGAACGCGCGGGAACTGGTCGTGCCGGACGGGGGTCACGTTCGGATCTTTCCCGTCGTCAACCAGAGGGGCGCCATCAACGAGGAGGCGGTGGTCGCCGAACAGGAGAGGGTTGCCGCCGAACTCGCCAAAGCGTACGAGGACGGCTGGAAGTACCGGCAACCGGCGGGCAGCGACGCCACGGAGTTCTCGCTAGACCACCGCGAGGGTGTCTTGAGGTTGATGGAGGACGCCACCAACGGGATTGAGGGCCTCCCGTCCGCCGAAGCAGTGCTCTCAGCCTTCCGCACACTGCGCCGCGTGGTGCGTCCAGCCATCGCGGACGTGCTGCTGCTCGCAATCGCGCAGAGGTGGTACGGGGTGACGACCATGGCAGACCTGTGGTCGCTATTGGCTTCCGCTCAGGTCGATCCGGCGGACTTCGACGGTCGCTTCACCACGGACGTCGGCTATGACCTGTATGTGGGGGTGGGGGACATGGTCGGTGTGCGGCGGTGGGGTCGGGGTGGGTCGGGTGGCGGGGTTGATGCCGGCGAGTTCTCCGGTGCGGCCGCGGACCCGGCCATGTCGGACGGCGTGGTCGATGGTCCGGTGGGGTCGCAGGTGTCGTCGTATGTCGATGGGGTCGGTGAGTCCGATGTTCTTGCGGGG
>NZ_JBEXPJ010000352.1:0-1580 GCF_040611995.1 Lentzea sp. NPDC006480 | reverse complement strand
CCTCGAGGCGGCGCACGAGATCACCTCGCAGGTCGCGCATCGCATCGGCGACGACCGCGCACTGCTGCGTAGCCGGTGACGTGCGGGACGGGCAGGCGGGGTGCGGGTGCTCCTCGTGCCGCATCGGCTCGGAGACGCTGTGAAAGCGACCCGGCTCGGCGAGCCGGAAGAAACTGCGAAGACGCGGTGAACGACGTGGATGCTCAAAAGGCCGAACGGTGAAAGGAAATTCTCAGGTGAGCGGCCAACGCCGCCGTCCTCGACCACCTCGGGTCCGCCTGAGATCGCCAACGCCTCTTGCGGTGACTCGCTCACGACCGTCCACAATGGTCGGTTCTCGGTCTCGAGCGGTGAAACGATGAGTGTGGTGGCAGGCTGTTGCAGGCGGACGGGACCACCCACCGCGTCGACTTGGCGGCGGATCCTCGCGTTACCGCCGTGCTGTCGCCCGGCTCATACGAATCGCGCACGCACGCAGAGTCTGAAACATGAACAAGTCATCTCGCCGCAATAGGCCGTTCGGGTGCGATGGTGTGCATTCGATTGGCATGGGAGTAGGGTGCGTTCAGTTGCTCAAGACCTCGGTGGCGCAGATGGATGCGACCCGAGGTCCTTTTTGTGCACGATTATTTTTCAGGACAGAAGGAATAATGAGTAAATTCCACCCGACCATTCGCGCGACGCTCGGCGCCACGGTGGTGGTGGGGGCCATGGCCGTCGTCGCTCCCGCGGCGCGGGCCGAAACCATCCCCGTGGCGTGCAGCGAGAGCGCTCTCGTCGCGGCGGTCAACCTGGCCAACTCCACCCCGGCCGCGGACACCCTCGTCCTGGCGGGCGGGTGTACCTACGGTCTCACCGCTCCCCACGGCGGGCAGACCACCGGACTACCGCCCATCACCACCCAGATGGAACTGCTCGGCCCGGCGACCATCACTCGCGCGTCGCTGGTGCTGTTCCGCATCTTCGAGGTCAGCGCTACCGGCAACCTCACCCTGAGCACCTCGGTCGCGGTCACCAACGGCAGTGCGGTCGGCAGCGGCGGCGGCATTCTCAACCGAGGCGCGGTAACCCTGACCAACAGCAGCCTGAGCGGCAACCTGGCCACCCTCAACGGCGGCGGTCTGGCCAACGCCGACACCCCCGAAGGCACCGCGCCCGCCGCCACGTTCACCAGGAGCCCGGTGACCGACAACATCGCGCTGCTGGAAGGCGGCGGAATCTACAACGGCGAGCGCGGCACGCTGACCACGACTGGTGTCACCGGCGGCCCGATGCTCGTCGGCCGCAACACCGCATCACGCGGAGGTGGCATCGCGGCGGTCGGCCCGACCGCGACCACCATGACGCAGACCGCCGTGACGACCAACGTCGCGTTGCTGACCGCGGGCGGCGTCTATCGCCAGGGCGGCACCATGACCAACAACAACTCACCGATCAGCGGGAACCTGACGAACAACTGCCTCGGCAGCGTCCCGGCAGTCCCCAGCTGCACCGGATGACCACGTCCGGACGGCAGGTTGGTCGTACAGCCCGCCCAAGCGTCTACTTCCGTCGCCTATGCCATCTACCAGGCGCAAGCC
>NZ_JBEXPJ010000351.1:0-1639 GCF_040611995.1 Lentzea sp. NPDC006480 | reverse complement strand
GACATCTCCGGGCGAAGTAGTGCAGGGACTCCGGGAGCCGCACTGTGTGCGCGGCTCCCGGAGTTCGTCATGTCACCTCGACTTGTCCGAAGTGGACGAAGTCGGGCAGGGCGTCGATGTCCTCGGACACTGTGATGATCACGCGAACCGCCGTCTCGATCGCTGCGGCGCGCAGCGCGCACACATCCCGTCCGTCCGCCTGGACAACGGGTGCAGTCAGTCATTGGCTGTGGCCGCGATCACCGGCAGCAGAGCGGGGTTCAGCACAGTCACCTTGACGTGCCGCTCGGGGGCCGGCACCGCGTTGACGGCATGACGTCCCGTGTCCCTTGTTGCGACGACGACGTGATCCGTCACGACCCGGATGCGTAGCAGGCCGTCGCACGGATTGCGTCGTACGGATTGTCAGGGTCAGGCGAGCGCGATTGTGACCATCGCGGCGCTGGTCGGGCTCGGCGAGCCACCCGCTGGCTCGGCGGTGACCAGTACTTCCGCTACGCCCGAAATCCCGCTCACCATCAGTGACCAGGGCCGCAGTGCGGGGTGCAGAAGTCCCGCCGACCGGGGACCGTCTGCCCGGACAAGCCACAGCTGGTACACGTGGCGGGCCGGGACCGCAGGGAGGATTTCGGCTTGGAACAGCAACTTGTCGCGGTGCCGCGAAAACGCGACCGTGCTCGCCGTGCCTGAGAAGCCTCTCCCTACCGCCAGCTTCAAATCGGAAGCGGTCAACAGCTCGCCGATCTGGCTGCGTGGGGCCGTGATCATCTCGCGCGCGCTCGGCCTGGGCGCGGCCTTCCACTTGAACTGCGCTCCATGGGCAACGAGCACGACCGCTGCCGCCACGCACGCGGTCAAGATGAGCCCCGCTGCTCGGCGGATTCCATGCCGTCGCGGAAGACGCATCTCCGGCTGGGCGCCGGACCTGACTTGTGGCGGAAGCTGCCACGCTTGCTGAGTGGCGGCCAGCACTCGTGCGCGAAGGGCGCGCGGAGCAGGTTGTTCCACCACGTCCGCGAGCCGCGTCGTCGCATCCAGCAGGCCGCTGACTTCGTCGGTGCAGGTGTCGCACTCCGTCAGATGGATCCGGAACTCTTCTCGTTCGGCGCTCGGCAATGCGCCCAGCGCGTAGGCGCCGGTCAGCAGGTGCGGGTTCGTCGCACGCCTCTCTCCCGGCTTCACATTCGCTGTTCGAACCAGAAAGGCCACCGGATTGCCCATGTGCAGATCTGGTCCGGTGGTGGCGTCGAATACGCATGAATGGCGTGGGTGGGCAACAGGCGGGCTTACGACGCACCGGCGGTCAGCTCGACGGCGCGGCCGAGCAGGCCGGCGGCTTCCACTGCCGGCGGACGGCATCGTCATCGGGACAAGTGCCCAGCCGAGGAACCCACATCGCGGTCACCGATCGTCGTGGACAGAAACGCGCTCTCGACGACATCGATCCGCAGCAGCACTCGATGGGGTGATCCGTGCGGTCGAGGCGATCCATGGGGAGGCCACGTGCGGATGTCGTGTGCGCGGATCCGCACAGACGTGGTTCAGCCGGTTCGGGACGGCGCTGCGCATGTCCCCGCGCAGCCTGTGGTGTCGCTTTGGCACAAACCGGGTTGCGCGGGGACACCCTTCGGATAGATGC
>NZ_JBEXPJ010000350.1:0-1697 GCF_040611995.1 Lentzea sp. NPDC006480 | reverse complement strand
GTACGTGGGCATGTTGGCACCGTCGGTTTCAGCCATTACCGCTACTCATGCGGGCATCAGGCCTGTCCGGCTCGCTTCGCATCGCCACAATCAAGCCCTTGCGAGGGCGGACTGGTGGCGATCAGGCGGCGGTCGCGTGGAGCAGGTTGCGTCTCGGTTTGCGGAGCGGGTCCAGCCATGCCGGTGGGTAGAACACCGGCAGTCCGTGCACCATTTTCACTTCCCACTCGCTTTGATGGATCAGCGTGTGGTGATGGCGGCAGAGCAGGACCGCGTTCTCGACGGATGTACTTCCGCCGTTCGCCCAGTGGTGGATGTGGTGGGCGTCGCAATGTCGTGGCGGCCTGCCGCAGCCCGGGAAAGCGCAGCCGCGGTCTCTGGCGACCAGTACTCGGCGGATTCCGGCGGGGAAGCTGCGGGTTTTGCGGCCGATGTCCATCGGCTGCGACTTGTCTCCCAGGACCAGGGGGATGATTCCGGCGTTGCAGGCGAGCTGGCGGACCTGGCCCGCCGGGACGCGCTCGCCGTTGTCGAGCATCGCCTGCCCCACCTGCTCGGCCAGGTTGTCGTAGCTCATGGTCAGCGTGAGGGTGACCGGCTCGCCACCGTGATCCGGGAGTCGGTCGGCACGGGCCATCAGGTTGACCAGCTCGGCGAAGGCGTCGCCCTCGCGTTCCGTGCGGGAACGCAGGTCCGGACCTTGCCCCGACGTTTCGGGGCGGGGCTTGGCCAGCGGGTCCAGCATCGCCTCCAAGGTCGCGCCGGTCACCGCGTCCAGCAGCGCCTTCACTTCGAGCTGGCCGTTCTTCCAGCTCTTCACGAGCTGGTTGACCGGCGGCCCGGGCTCGGCGTCGCGAGGCTCCGGGTCGTCCTGGAACAGGGCGTATGCCACGTCCTTGCCGAACTTGCCGATCGCACTCGGCGGATGCTCGCGGGCGAAGTCGACCATGGCCGCTTCGGCCTCGGCGGGCAGTTTTTCCATGGCCTTGGCCAGTGCGGTGACGTGCTCGACCGACACCGCACCCTCCGCCAACGCCGAGGCGGTGACAGGCAGTTCGGGAGCGAGCTCACTGCCGGTCGGAGTGATCGAACTGCTCAACGCACCGGCATTTGCTACCCATTGCACGGCGGCTTTACGATCCCACTGGACCGAGTGCTGAAGCACACCTGCCAAATCCTTGTAACCAAACTCGCTAGCTGCTCCACGCCGATCCAGCTCGGCAATAACTCGCATGGTGACACGGTCACGAATCCGCTTCTCCCGCTCATTGTCGACGATGCTGCGCAGCAGCTCGTCAGACGAGAGAAGTCGGATGTCGTTCACGTGTTCCACTCTACCGCAAGATCACAAAACGATAACGCAAAATCTGGTACACAGACGAGTGAAACAACCCGCCTATCCGACATCGAGTAAGCGACCTGATTGTGGCGATGCGAAGCGAGCCGGACAGGCCTGATGCCCGCATGAGTAGCGGTAATGGCTGAAACCGACGGTGCCAACGTGCCCACGTACGACTGCGATTGGGCTTGACTTTGGGTGCGAGGTGCTACCGTTTCGCGGATCGGACGGGTGCG
This sequence comes from Lentzea sp. NPDC006480, assembly GCF_040611995.1. Classification (NCBI taxonomy): domain Bacteria; kingdom Bacillati; phylum Actinomycetota; class Actinomycetes; order Pseudonocardiales; family Pseudonocardiaceae; genus Lentzea; species Lentzea sp. NPDC006480. The sequence goes on along the minus strand of NZ_JBEXPJ010000350.1, from coordinate 122 downwards.
AAGCATCCGCCCTTTTCCGCCCGACAGAGCGCCTCGCAACGGCCCTGAAGTCAAGCCCAATTGCTATCGTCGCGAAGCGGCGATGACGCAACCAACGCTCGTCTAACGGCCCGCGTGCCGAC
>NZ_JBEXPJ010000349.1:0-1733 GCF_040611995.1 Lentzea sp. NPDC006480 | reverse complement strand
GAACGCCGTGATCACTCGATCGGGGGTCTTTGTGCCGCGCGCAAGGCAAGGGCTGGGATGGCAGCCACCTTCGCCGGATCGATCTCCGACCAGAGGATGCCTTCAGGACGGCGAGACGGACCACACTCGATGACCTGCGTCGGCGTGATGATGAAGTCGACCGAGAAGTCGTGGCTCGTCTCCGGCAGCTCGTCTTCGACCACCTGGAGGTCGTGCACGGTCGTGACGATCGGCGTCGCCTCGTGGATGAGCCCGGCTTCCTGGAGCAGGGCGACCTCGATGTCCGCGTAGCCCGCACCCTTGCCGAGTCGCGCGCCACGGCGGTCGACTGCGACCGAGCCGCACACGACGAGATCCACCTGCGGCATCTCATCGGTGTCGACGGTTCTCGCGAACGTCGCCGCAACCTTCGGCATGGCGGCCTCGGCCGGCGAAACGGGCAGGTGCGCCGGGTCGAGCTCGTAAAACGGCTTCGGCCCTGCAAGCCTCGGCACCGCGAGGTAGATCAGCTTGCCCTGCGACAGGCCCAGCACCCGGACCGGGATCTGAGGCTTGTCCGGGACCGCCTTGACCACGCGCGCGGATCGCCAGATGGCGAGTTCGGCCAGCTTGTCCGCGGCCTCGTCGGCACCCACGAAGTTCGGGATGGACCCGTGCACATCCGGCGGAGCAGCTCCGTGTTCGGCCAGCAGATCCCAGACGCGGTGACGAACTACGTTCTTGTCCTCGCCGGGACTGCCCACGAACCTGGCCTCCTAGGTCGCCGCCATCACGGTCAGCAGGCGGTCGTACACCTGATCTACCACAGGTTCCGCGCGCCAAGGGCGAAGCTCTCTCGCCGCATTGAAAATGACCTTGAGGCCGCCACCGCCCCAGGTGCCCTCGATCGAGTCGATCGCGAGGTGCAGGCTCGCGGCCGCCTGTTCGAGGTCGCGCTGCAGGATGTGGGTCAGGGTGAGATTGGCCAACACGATGCTGCGGGACTTCGACCGAGCCCGCGCCTTGACTGCCACCCGTTCCAGGGTGGGCTGTGCCTTGGTCACGTCCTCCAGCCGGAGGTAACAGGCACCGGCCAGCCGGTCGTGCTGAGTCTCGGAGAACATCTCCGGCACCGGGTCGTCCTCGGTCTTCTGCCCTAAGTGGTCCTGCGCGAGATCCAGTGCAAGTTCGCAGGCTCGGCGTTCGCCGAGCATCGCGTGCGCCTCGGCGGTGTGCAGCACCGCAAGGCCTTCCAGGACTTCACTGTTTCCGCTCGCAGCAACAGCAGCTTGCTCAGTCAGCCGAAGACCGTCACGCGCGTCGTCTTCGCCGTAGAGAGCGACGTACGAAGTCCGGAGCAGCGCGATGCTCTCCAGCACTGGGTCGTTGATCTCGCGTGCGGCTTCCGCGGCACGATCGAAGTGCTTCCTCGCCTCGACGTGGTCCCGGCGCTGGGAGGCGTCCCAGGCGAACTGCCCCATGAGCGTCGCCGCCTCGGCCTCTGCCGCAAGCAGGTCCCGCTTCACGCCGTACCGCTGCGCGTGCTGCCGAAGAAACCGAACCTGCCCCAGCAACTGTCCCGCCTCGGCGAGCAGAGCGGTCGACCGCTCGCTGTCGTAGCGCTCTCCCAGCTCGACGACGTGGTTGCGGAGCCTGGCAACGGTTTCGAAGTCGGCTTGAGACGGGTTCGCGAGCGCCCATTCGACCGAGACGGAACCGTCGAGGTCCAGGTTGGACAGTCGGCGGTTCTCGGT
>NZ_JBEXPJ010000348.1:0-1737 GCF_040611995.1 Lentzea sp. NPDC006480 | reverse complement strand
CGTCGGGACGGGTGACCACGGCGACGACGTCGTGGCGGGGAGAGTCGATGAAGGCGCGCAGCGAGGGAAGTGCGACCTCTGGCGAGCTGGAACCTCACCGGCACCGGCACCATCACCAGCGTCCAAACAGGACTCTGCCTGACCGCGGGCGGCACGGGCAACAACTCGGCCGTGACCGTGGCGACCTGCCAGGGCGGCACCGACCAGCGCTGGGCCAAGGCCTGATGCGGGCCTCTCGGGGAAGGCGGTGGCTGATCGCGCTGGCCACCGCCGCGCTGGCTCTCTCCGGCGTCGGCGTCGCCGACGCGAGCAGCACGACCGCCGGCTGTGGCAAGGCTCCCACCCTGCGGAACGGCAAGCTGACGATCCAGAGCGGCGGGAAGAGCCGGTCGTTCATCCTGAGCATTCCCGACAACTACGACAACACCCGGCAATACCGGCTGGTCTTCGGCTTCCACTGGTACGGAGGCACGGCCGAGCAGGTGGCGGGCGGCGGCAGCGACGGCGCCGTCTACGCCCACTACGGACTGAAGCAGCTGTCGAACAACTCGACGATCTTCGTCGCCCCGCAGGGCCTCGACAACGGCTGGGCGAACCCCGGCGGCGAGGACGTCAGGTTCGTCGACGACATGATCAGCCGGATCAGCGGCGACCTCTGCGTGGACACCACCCAGGTCTTCGCGCTGGGCTTCAGCTACGGCGCCGGGATGAGCGTCGCCCTCGCCTGCGCCCGCCCGGCCGTGTTCCGCGCGATCGTCTCCATCGCCGGTGGGGAGATCAGCGGATGTGCGGGCGGCACCGCTCCCGTCGCGTTCATGGGCATCCACGGCATCAGCGACAACATCGGCGGCGGCCGGGCCCTGAAGGACAAGTGGGTCCGCAACAACGGCTGCACACCGCAGAACGCGCCCGAGCCGGCCCGGGGCAGCAACACGCACATCACCACGTACTACTCGGGGTGCACGACGGGCTATCCGGTGGTCTGGGCCCCGTTCGACGGCGGCCATCAACAGGGACCGGTGGACGGTTGCGCGGGCTGCGAGAGCGGCGCCCGCAGCTGGGTCAAGGGCGAGGTGTGGAAGTTCTTCACCGGCGAAACGCCCACACCGCCGACCACGTTCCGGTTGCGCGGTGAGGCATCAGGTCGTTGCCTCGACGTCAACGGCGCCGGCACCGCCAACGGCACCCAGATGATCACCTGGGACTGCCACAACAACGCCAACCAGCAGTTCAGCCTCAACGGTCAGGCCCTCCAGGTGACCGGCAAGTGCGTCGAGGTGCCCGCCAACGCCGGTTCCGGCGTCCAAGCCCGGATCTGGGACTGCAACGGCGCCGCCAACCAGAAGTGGAACATCGCGGGCAGCACGATCACCAACGTCCAAACAGGACTCTGTCTCAACTCCACCAGCACCAACAACGGCGCCGCCGTCACCGTGGCGACCTGCAACAACAGCACCGGCCAGCGCTGGGCCAAGGCCTGACCGCGGTCAGCCGGCTGTGCAACACCCCGGAACCCGACCGGTTCCGGGGTGTTCGCGCGCCGGGACAGCGGTGGCGGCAGCAGCACGACCTGCTCCGGTTTCCCGCCGTCGAACTCGGCGACCAGCTGGAGGCCGGTAGCCCAGCGCTCGCATGCTCGCCCGGACCCTGTCCGGGATGAAGGGAACCTTCATCGAGGTCCAGGAACGCGCGGCGCCGCCGCCGTGGATGCGGGCCACGACGGCGGCGGTTCGGCTC
>NZ_JBEXPJ010000347.1:0-1746 GCF_040611995.1 Lentzea sp. NPDC006480 | reverse complement strand
GATCACGTGGCCCGCGGCGGCGGCGAGGTAGGCCGCTGTCACGGCCGCCGAGCGGATGTGGCCGCCCGCCAGCTGCCTTCGCACACGGCTACGTGTCGTCGCCTGCCAGTCGCCAGGCGCAGTGCGCCAACGGCACCGTCAAGGACTGCGGCGCCATCCAGTGGGAACCGCAGTCGGTGGAGGGCCCGAAGGGCCTGAAGAGCTGCAACGCCAACCTGTCGCAGTTCGCCGTGCTCAACAACGACAGCAAGGGCTGGAAGGTCACCAACACCGGCCGTACGGTGACGTTCAACTGGACGTTCACCGCCCGGCACCGCACGCGCGACTACGACTACTTCGTCGACGGCCGCAAGGTCGCGAACTTCAGCGGCAACAACCAGCAGCCGCCGGCCACCGTGTCCCACAGCGTCAACGTCGGCTCGGCCGGCAGGCACAAGGTCCTGGCCGTGTGGAACATCGGCGACACTTCGAACGCGTTCTACTCCTGCATCGACATCAACGCGAGCTGATCACTGACCGCGTGAGGTCCCCTTCCTCTCACGCAGCAGCTTCTCGACGTCGAACGGCATGAGGTTCAAAGGCGGACCGGACAACGGTTTGCGCAACGCGTCGAGGATCTCCGCGTTCATCTGCTCGATGATCACGCGCGCCTCGTCGTCGGTCTCGGCCGCCAGGGCACGGGCCCTGGCGGTCTCGGCCTGCTTGCGCAACGCCAGGGAAGGGGGCAACCCTGCCTTGCCCTCTTCCTCCCGGACCTTTCTCTTGATCCACCAGTCTTCCTCGAGCGGTTCACCCGCGCCGGGCAACGGTTTTCCCGCGCTCGGCAGATCGTCGAACTCGCCGCGTTCCTGGGCTTCGCGGATCTGCCTGTCGATCCACGACTCGAAGTCCATGCCCTGCGGTTTGCGCTGCGTCACGGGGAGAACCTCCTGACCGCGGCCTGAACCGCCTCGTTGAACGCGGGGCTGCCCTTGTGGCCACTGTCGTCCACAAGGGTCAGTTCGGCGTCCGGCCACGCCTGCGCCAGCGCGTAGGCGGTGTCGGCGGGACAGCTCAGGTCACGACGGCCGTGGATCAGCGCGGCCGGGATGCCGGCGAGCTTGCCGATGTCGCGCAGAAGTGAGCCGTCCTCCAGGAAACCGAGGTTCGCGTAGTAGTGCGCGCAAATTCGCACGAACGCGATGAGGTCGTCGTCCGGCCGGTCGCTGAACACCGCCGGGCCACCGAAGCTCTCCAGCGACAGCACGGTGTCCTCCCACCAGCACCACTCGGCGGCGGCCTGGGCACGCCGCGCGGGATCCTCCATCAGGTCCGCGTACGCGCGTACGACGTCCGGCGCGTTGCCGACGTGCGCGCTGTACCGTTCCCACGCCTCCGGGAAGAACCGGGAAACGCCCTTGTACAGCCAGTCGAGCTCGCGCTTCGACGCCGTGGTGACAGCGACCAGGATCATCTCGGTGACGCGCCCGGGATGGCGCTGCGCGTAGGCGAGTGCGAGCGTGCTGCCCCACGATCCGCCGTACACCAGCCACTTCTCGATGCCGAGGTGCTCGCGCAGCTTCTCGATGTCCGCGATCAGGTGATCGGTGGTGTTCACGCTCATGTCCGCGGCCGGGTCGCTCGCGTGCGGCGTGCTCTTGCCACAGCCGCGCTGGTGGAAGACCACGACCTTGAACTTCCGCAGGTCGAACCGGTGACGTCATGGTCAAGGAGGGCGACCTCTACGCGGGGTGGACCACCCAGGCG
>NZ_JBEXPJ010000346.1:0-1750 GCF_040611995.1 Lentzea sp. NPDC006480 | reverse complement strand
CCGGAAGCCCCTGCCGAAGCCGACGCGCCGATCACGCTGGACGTGCAGCTGACCAGCGGTGCGCCGCAGGGCATGTTCGCGCTGGGCGCCACGAAGGTCACGGTTCCCGCCAAGGGCACCGCGTCCGTCAACGTCACCGGTGACACCCGCGTCGGCACCCAGGACGCCACGTACACCGGTGAGGTCGTCGCCACGTCCGGCACGCACACCGTCCGCACGCTCGTCGGCGTCGACCGCGAGGTGGAGAGCTACACCCTCGCGCTCGACCTGACCGGACGCGACGGGCAGGACCCGGCGAGCGCGCTGACGTTCATCGACGGCCTGGACAACAGGACGTTCAAGCCGGTCTTCGGCGGCGACCAGAAGGTCCGCCTGCCGAAGGGCACCTACGTGGTCGACTCGTCGATCGTCTCGCCCGAGACGTTCGACATGGTGCTCCAGCCGACGGTGAGGCTGACCGGTGACGTGGCGGTCAAGCAGGACGCCCGCCTCGCGCAGGCGATCGACGTGAAGGTGCCGGAACCCACCGGGACCTTCGTGATCGGCGAGGTGACCTGGCGGCGCACGTTCGGTGCCTCGATCGTGCAGGCGGGGCTGATCTCGTTCGGCGGCTTCGACGGCGTCGGCGCGGTGCAGATGGGTGGCCCGCTCTCACCGAAGGAGATGGCGTCGCTGACGACGTTGCACGCGAACTCGGCGGCCGACGCGAACGTGTACTACCGGCTGTCCTACCCGGTCGGCGGCACGCTGCCGACGGGTCTGACGCGCGAGCCGGGCAAGAAGGACCTGGCTCGCGTCGAGGCCACCATCGGCGGCCTCAAGCCGGACAGCCAGGCGAGCAAGGGCGAGTTCCCGACGTCGGTGCACGGGATCGGCGGCGGTTCGGCGCTCTACGTCGTGCCTGGCGGAGGCAAGGCCGTCGACTACGTGACGACCGAGGACGTGCGCTGGCAGTCGATCGTGAGCATCAGGCACGCGAACGGCAGCGAGGAGCAGACGATCTCCGGGCTGCGCACCTACGAGGCCGGAAAGACTTACCAGGAGCGGGAGAACCAGCCGGTGTTCTCGCCGGCGCTGCCCGAGTCGCCGTACCCGTACGGCCAGCGCAACGGCACGATGCTGAGCGTCCGCGTGCCGATGCTGAGCGACGCGAGCAACGGCCAGGGAAGCTCCACTGTGGACGGGTTCAAGCTGTCGCTCTACCGCAACGGCGCGTTGATCGGCGAGAACAACGGCGGCACCTTCCAGAACGTGCCGCTGCCGGAAGCCGACTACCGCCTGGAGGCGAACCTCGACCGCAGCAAGCAGTTCGACTTCAGCGGCAAGGTCTCCGCGGCGTGGACGTTCAGGTCCAAGGGCGTGCCGGGCGAGATCAGCACCGTTCCGCTGAACGTCGTGCGGTTCGCGCCGAAGCTCGACGACAGCGGCGCGGTGCCCGCGGGAACGCTGCAGCGCATCGGGTTGCTCACGCAGTCGTCGGGTGACACGGGCAAGGTGCGCGTCACCGGCGTGCAGTACTCGCACGACGACGGCGCTTCGTGGCGCAACGCGGGCGTGGTCGGCAACAGCGCGTTGATCTACCACCCGCAGGGCTCGAAGTGGACCTCGCTGAAGGCCACCGCGAAGGACGCCAAGGGCAACACCGTCGAGATCACGGTGATCCACGCCTACAAGGTGAGCTAGAAACCATGAACGGCGCTTTCATGGACCTGAGGTCCTCCACGCCCACCGCGGCATGCGCGACCGGCGC
>NZ_JBEXPJ010000345.1:0-1775 GCF_040611995.1 Lentzea sp. NPDC006480 | reverse complement strand
AAGCCCGGCACGGATCTCAAGCCCGGCACGGATCTCAAGCCCGGCACGGATCTCAAGCCCGGCACTGGTGGTGCCAGGTTCGGCTTGGCGGGCAACGGTTCGTCCGAGAGTCTTCTGCCGCCGTACAGCCCGGCCCCGCCGTATGCGCCGCCGTATGCGGAGCTGCCGGGTATCGCCGGTGGCGACAACCGAAGCGGCAACGGCGGCGGTGGGAATGGCGGGACTGCCAGTGCTGTTGGCCTCCGGGCTATCTCGGGTGGCCACGACTCGGGCAACGGCGGAAGCAACAATGCCCCTGGTGGCCTTGCCAACGCGCCCGGTGGTCCGAGCAATACGCCCGACACGTCGAGCAGCTCAGGTGGCACCACCGGCGCGGGCCAGACGGACACACCTCTACGGGGCCAGTCGGCACCTCCGCCGACGAGCGTGCCGAGCACCTCTGTGAACGCGCCGTCGTCGACCAACGTCGCGTCGTCGACGACCGTGCCGAGTACCGCGAATGCGCCGCAGTCGACCAATGCTCCGGCGACGCCTAATGCCTCGGCGCAGAGCACGCCGAACCTGGCGGACAAGGTCGGCGCGCCGGCGGTGGTGCCGCAGTCCATTGTGGAGTCGTCGGCGTTGTCGGTGCCGCCGCCGTTGGCGTCGCCTGATGTCACTACGAACGTGTCAGAGCCATCAGGGAACGTCACGACCGCGCCTGCCACGTCGACCACGGACAGTTCGAACGACATCCAGATCGGAAACACCGCGGCCACGCCGACCACCTCAACGCCGGACACGGCTACCGACACGACGACGCAGTCGCGTCCCGCCGTGTCGACCCCGACCACGCCGACGACACCTGAACCGAACGCCACGGCGCCGAACACTGCGACGACGCCGAACACCGCGACGCAGAACCCGGCCACGTCGACCACCACGTTCCCCTCGACCACGCCGAAGATTGACGTAGAGGAGACCAGCACGACGCCGCTCTCAACCGGGAGCGCCGGCCCTGAGATCTCTCCGGACGCCATCCGGGCGCCTCAGACCGACGTCAAGCACGGATCCGACGCGCCGGCGCAGATCGCTTCCTCCACCGGCCAGACTGTGGCCGTCGACCAGAAACTCGTCGACGACGAGGAAATCATCGACAACCTGTCGGACATCGACTCCGAGACCAGCTCGCTCTTCGATGACGTCGAGGGCAACGACCCGTACTCGGACTCGGAAGCCGGGTCCGACGTGGAGGACGAGCAGGTTGGCAACCCGGAGTTGGTTTCGCACCCGGTCGCTCAGGAAGGTCTTCTGGGTGCGGTGAACTTCGAGCTCGGCCGTTGGGGTTGGCCGGGCGTGGTGAACGCCGATGACCTCGCGAGGGTGCTCGCCAATCTGTCGGCGCAGCGGGTGACCTTGTCGAAGGACTCGAGGGGTGCGGGGCGGCAGGTGGCGGAGGCGTTCGTGTCGGGGACGATCGCCCGAGTGGTTGGCGGTGGCGGTGAGGTGCTGGCCTGGCGAGGGGACAGCGGTGACACGGACGGCACGGGGATCCTGGACCTGGGCGACCGCCAGCTGCGCGGGGTTCGGGTTGGGGACTTCTACAAGTTGGACGGGTTGAACCTGTACGTCGGTGTGGACGCGGTGAGGCATGGCACGCCAAAAGGGAAGCAGGAGCTGGCGGAGCAGTTGCGGCAGTTCCTCGGGGACGGCTTGACGTTGTATCGGGGTGTCCCGGCCTGGCATCCGAGCTGGCGCGAGATTCGTAACGGGGCGGTTCTGCCGCTCGACGGGAA
>NZ_JBEXPJ010000344.1:0-1795 GCF_040611995.1 Lentzea sp. NPDC006480 | reverse complement strand
GGACTGGTTGCTCGTGGAGACGTTCGGAGGTCACCGGAGAGAGCCGACGGTGATGGCTGTTGGGCGCAATCCGAGGAATCTTGTTCCACTGCGAAGTGTGCTCAGCCGTGGGCCTTTTCTCTCGGACGTGCTGATTCTGATCGCTCGGGTCGTCGAGACAGGAGAACCTCTCGAAGTTGCCGCGACTGCGGGGAAGCGTCGGATCATCGGCCATCCGCTGGCTACCTACGGCGGTGGGGTCCATGGTGTTTACGTGTGGGTTGGCCGGCCGGACGAGGAGCCTCCTCCACGCGACCCGGCCGGCGCCTGGCACATCAACGTCACCCAGCACATCAGCAGTAGGTCGGATGATCTGCTGCGGCTCTACGGGACCAGCGCCGAGAACTGGCGAAACCAGCACGATCTCGCCGAGCTGTTCGCGTACGGGCGCCTGCAGACGAACTCGGACGAGTCGAAGGCGCTCGCGCTGCTCGTCAACGCGACAGTCGGTAACGAGCATCAGGCCACCTGGACGGTGACGCGGGACGACGGCGTTCGGCGTGCCGCGCACTTCGCTTGTCGGTGCGTCGAGGTGCGCACCAGTGCAGGACGGATCGAGCGCATCGTCCGCGGCATCACCCACGACATCGGGGCGGCCGACAGCGTGCCGGCGGCACCTCCTCCGGCACCGGTTCTGCTCGCTCAGCAAGTCCTCGCCGCTGAAGCGACCTCCGGCAAGTGGCGCGCGATCGTCGACCTGCGCACGATGCGGTTGCTGAGGTGGATCGACGATCCGATGCCAGGGGTCGCGTGGAAGCTCGACGTCGCGCGTCGACCGGCAATTCATCGCGAAGACCTTCGAGCGGCTGCCAAGATGTCCGAAGAGTTGGCTGCCAGCGGGCGAGCGCGCGGCCCGTTGCGCCTTCGCTCGGAGCACGACGACTGGATGGAGGTGGCCGTCGAAGCGGCGCTCATGCTGCTCGATCAGCACACCACCGCCGCGCTGGTGACGCTGACTTTGCCTGACAGCGGTTGATGACCATCGTTCGGTTGAGAGTGCCGGGGGACCATGAGCTGGTTCGAGAACAAGGTCGCGGTGATCACCGGTGCAAGTTCAGGGATCGGCCACGCACTCGCAGTCGAGCTGTCCAGGCGAGGAGCTCGCCTCGCACTCCTTGATCGAGATGCCGAAGGCCTAGAAGTCACCGCCCGTCAATGCGGCAACGTGCTCGTTCGAACGGTCGACGTCACCGACTGGGCGGCTTTGCAGGACGTCGCAGCTGCAGTGGAGGAGGAACTCGGCGGAGTCGACGCCGTCTTCTCCGCGGCGGGCATCATCCAGCGCGGCAGCCTGCTCGACTCGGAGATCTCGGACGTCCACAGCGTGATGGCGGTCAACTGGCTGGGCACCGTGCACACGGTGAAGGCCTTCCTACCTATCGTCATGCGCTCGCCAGGCGCGCGCGTCGTCACCTTCTCGAGCGCGTACGGCTTGATGGCCATGCCGAAGTACAGCGCCTACAACGCTTCGAAGTTTGCGGTGCGCGGGTTCAGCGAGTCGCTGCGGCAGGAGCTGGCGGAGTCCGGCAGCGATGTCTCCGTGACGTGTGTGTATCCCGGTGGGGTCCGCACGCCGATCGTCCGCAACGGGCTGTACGCCGCTGGTGAGCCCCGTGACGCCGTGGTGCGGAGGTTCGAGAAGAAGGTCGCGCGCACCGAGCCGGCGGAAGCAGCGCTCACCGTCCTAAGGGGAGTAGAACGCCGTCGCGCACGTGTCCTCGTGGGATCGGATGCTCGTGCCGTCTCAGCGCTCGTT
>NZ_JBEXPJ010000343.1:0-1911 GCF_040611995.1 Lentzea sp. NPDC006480 | reverse complement strand
GGGGTGTGTTCCAGCGGGGGGGTGTGGGGGGGCGCCAACGATCGCCCCCGCCGCCCGACTCCCCGACGAGCTGATCTAGGGGGGTGGGGCCGCTTTCGCCCCCACCCCCACTCACGGCGTCACAGGCCAGGTGTGCACGGGTTCGTTGGCGTGCATCAGTTCCACATAGGACCGGAGCATCGCGCGCAACGCGTCCGCCCGGTCCAGGTGCGTGTGGTCGTAGTGCCGGTGGAACTCCCGCGCCTGCCACGACGCTCCGTTGACCCCGGCGAGGCAGCGCTGCTCGATCACCCCGAGCAGCCTGTCCCGTTCGGCGGAGTCGACACCCCACCGGATCAGCCCCTCGTGCGCCAGGGGGAGAAGCCTGCGCAGCACCAGCTCGATCACGGGCACGGTGCCGACACCGGGCCAGTACATCTGCGCGTCCATGCCGTTGCGGGAGGCGGCGTTGAAGTTCTCCTCCGCGGCCTGGAAGCTCATCTGCGACCACAGTGGACGCTCGTCCTCCGCCAGCGCCCGCACCAGACCGAAGTACAGCGCGGCGTTCGCGAGGGTGTCCACGATCGTGGGCCCGGCGGGCAGTACCCGGTTCTCGACGCGCAGGTGCGGGCGGTCGCGCACCACGTCGTACACCGGGCGGTTCCAGCGGTAGATCGTGCCGTTGTGCAGCTTCAGCTCGCTGAGACCTGGCGTGTCGCCGCGGTCGAGCACGGCCAACGGGTCCTCGTCGTCGCAGATGGGCAGCAACGCGGGGAAGTAGCGGACGTTCTCCTCGAACAGGTCGAAGATCGAGTTGATCCACCGCTCGCCGAACCACACCCGCGGCCGCACGCCCTGGGCCTTGAGCTCGTCGCCGCGGGTGTCGGTGGCCTGCTGGAACAACGCGATGCGGGTCTCGCGCCACAGCTCCTTGCCGAGGAAGAACGGCGAGTTGGCGCCGACCGCCACCTGCACGCCGGCGATGGCCTGCGCGGCGTTCCAGTACGCGGGGAACTGCTCCGGCGAGACCTGCAGGTGCAGCTGCGTGCTGGTGCAGGCCGCCTCGGGCACGATCGAGCTGGCGGTGAGGTGCAGCCGTTCCACGCCGTCGATGGAGATCTGCAGGTCCTCACCGCGCGCCGCGAGCACCTGCTCGTTCAGCAGCGCGTACCGCGGGTTGCCCGACAGCTGGTCCGGCGTGACGTGCTTGGTGCGCAACGTCGGCAGGATGCCGTTGATGACCATGTGCGCGCCGATCTCGCGCGCCTTCTCCTCGGCGGAGTTCAGCGACCGCCGGACCGTCTCCTCGAACGAGGTGATGCCCCCGCCCGCGAGCCGGCGCGGCGCCACGTTGATCTCGATGTTCCACTGGCCGAGCTCGGTCACGAAGTCCGGGTCGTCGATGACCTCGAGCGCCTCGTGGTTCTTCATCGCGGGGTCGCCGTGCTCGTCGATGAGGTTGATCTCGATCTCCAGGCCGGTCATCGGCCTCTCGAAGTCGAACCGCGCCTCACGCAGCATCCGGGCGAACACGTCGAGACAGCGCCGGACCTTGGTGCGGTACCGCGTGCGGTCCTCGCGCGTGAACTCGTGCTTCGCGACGTCCTCGCCCATGGTGCCTCCCGGCGGTCGAGAGCTAACCCCACCACTGTGCAGCATGGTTGATCAATCCGACACCCGTGTGTCGCTCGCGTTTTGAGACGCGGAACGGCGGGCCGCCCCTGGGGAAGCGGCCCGCCGTACCCCCAGTTAGCTGATGACCCAGCGCGTGGCCTCCGCGCAGTCGATCATGTACGCGAATCTTCCGGCGACGCTGCTCTTCGTGGTCAGGCACTTGGAGGTCTCTGATGGCTCCCTGGGACATGCCGGAACCACTCCTCCCGGTAGCCGTGGTCCCCCGCACCCGAAGCGACGAGGACAACCTGGCCCGCA
>NZ_JBEXPJ010000342.1:0-1930 GCF_040611995.1 Lentzea sp. NPDC006480 | reverse complement strand
GCGCTGCTCTCAGCGCAGGCCTGCTCTCACAGTGCCGGGTAGGCGTTGCGCATGAGCTCCTGGAACTGCGCGGAGAACCACTTGCCGGACAACGGTGCGTCCGGCAGAGCGCCCGACATGTTGTTGCCGTTGCGCACGTTGCCGGTGTAGGTCGGGTCGCACATCTTGTCCGCGCCCTTGCCCTCGTTGTTCGGGATCTCCTTGCTCGCGCCGTCGGACTCACCCGGAGGCTTCATCCACACGAACGCGTCGATGCCGTCCGCGGGTGCCGCCTTCGGGCGTTCGCCGAGCCCCGCACCGGACTGGTTGCACCAGTTGCCGAGGTGGATGCGCCGGTCCAGCCTGCCGCCGTTCACGTAGGCGTCGACCGACGTCTGCGGGCCGGGGCCGGTGGGACGGGCGGCGCCGCCCCAGCCGTTGCGGCTGGTGTCGATCAGCATGCCCACGTTGGCGTCGAAGCCCGCCTGCACCGCTCGCAGCCGGAACGCCTGCGCGTAGGACAGCTCGTCGGTGTAGCGGTTCCAGTCCACCCACTTCGACTCGCGCACGGACTTGCCGGCCACCGTGTCGTTGATCGAGAAGTTGGGCTCGCGCACCGCGCCGTAGTTGGCGGTGTTGGCGATGAAGCCCTGCACGTTGGCCTTGGTGCTGCCGGAGGCGTTCGCCGCCTGGAACAGCAGCTCGGCCGTCGGGCCGAAGTTGTCGTCCCAGCCGATCCAGCCGTGGTGGCCGATGTCGAGGTAGTTGTAGACGTTGGGGATCGCGCCGAGCTTGGCGAGCGCGTACCCGACGCCGGTGATGTAGTTGCCGTTGGCCTTCATGACGTCGCACTGCGGCACGGCGGTCGGGCGCGGCGTGACGTTGGTGATCAGGTTCGGCAGGGAGTCGATCTCCACCGTGGTGACGATGCGCAAGTCCTTGTAGGCGGGCTTGGCGAGGATCGCCGCGATCGGGTCGATGTACTCGGTCTTGTACCGGTCGATCTCGGTGGGCTTGAGCTCACCGTTGGACGCGAGCGCCGAGCAGTCACGACCGGGCAGGTTGTAGATGACGAACTGGACCACGAGTGGTGAGCCCGCCGCCTGCCGCACCGCCTCGTCCAGATGTCCCGCGATGCCACGGGAGTCGACGGTGCCGGTGATCGCCGCGATGCGGTCGATCCACACGCCGGTGGAGTTGTTCGCGACCCTGCTGCCACCGGGTTCGGCGGCGGCCTTCGCCGACCAGTCCGGGTTGACGTACATCTTCGCGCCGACGTATGGGTTGTCGACGCGGTTGCCAGGGCCGGGGCCAGGGCCCGGATCACTGGTCGTGGTGGTCGTGGTGGTGGTGCTCGTCGGCGGCTGACCGGTGCAGACCGTGCCGTTCAACGAGAACGACGCCGGGTCGGCGTTGGTGGCACCCGTGTAGCTGCCGTTGAAGCCGATCTCGGCCGCTGCCCCGGTGCCCAGGCTGCCGTTCCACGACATGCTCGTCGCGGTGACGTCCGCGCCCGACTGCGACCAGTTCGCGCTCCATCCCTGCGTCACCTTCTGCGTGCCGGGGAAGGTGAACTTCAGCGTCCAGGAGGACATGGCGTCACCGAGGTTGGTGATCTTCACCTTGCCGCCGAAGCCGCCACCGCCCCAGTTGTTCGCGGTGTAGTCCACGCGACAACCGGGTGCGGCGCCGGCCGGAGGCGCGCTCAGCGCGATCCCAGCCATGGCGACGGTGGTCGCGGCCACGACTCCCGCCGCTGCCCACCGCCTTTGTCCGTTGAGCCTCATTGCCACGGATCTCCTGTCTTTCAATGGTGTTTGATCGGTAAGAGGTCACGCGAGGACCGGGTCCTCAGCCGAAGAGCTCGGTGTGCAGGGAAAATGCGGTGGCGATCTCGGTCTGGGCCCAGAACCGGTGGTAGGTGAACTCCGGCGCCGGTCCACCGTTCAGA
>NZ_JBEXPJ010000341.1:0-1957 GCF_040611995.1 Lentzea sp. NPDC006480 | reverse complement strand
TATCACAGCCCTGCCCACACGGCAAAAACCCGCGCAAGACACAACGCCTCACACCGGATCCTCACACCGCTCATCGAATCACTACACTCACATCGCTGCCCAAACGAACACCGAACACACTGACACCCTCACCACAACTGACGCGCACCCCCACAACACACCAGACAACCTCACGCCACCCACCCGGCCACCACCCTCCAAACACTCCATAACATCCCCCGACAACACCTGATCACCACACACCCCCGACCAGATTCCGAACTCCCACCCAAACATCTCCACCATCACCCGCCCTATGACAACATGACCACCAACCACAACCCACCATGCCCATCCGCCCCCAAAACCATGCCCATCCGCCCCCAAAACCATGCCCATCCGCCCCCAACACCACCCCCAGCCCAGATTCGCCGAGTGGCAGAAACCGGCGGGTCTGTCAAACGAACGGTGTAACTCAGGTTGAAGGAAACTACTTGCGTCCGGCGGCCAGGCGGCCGTCGAAGGCGATGTCGAACGCGTTGAGCGCGGGTTTCCACCGCATCGTCCAGCGCGCACGGCCGGTGCCGGTCGGGTCCAGGCTCATGATGGCCATGTAGACGCATTTGAGCGCGGCCTGCTCGTTGGGGAAGTGCCCGCGGGCTTTGACGGCGCGGCGGATGCGGGCGTTGACACTCTCGATCGCGTTGGTCGAGCAGATCACCCGCCGGATCTCTGGATCGAAGGTCAGGAACGGCACGAACTCGGCCCAGGCGTTGTCCCACAACCGCACGATCGCCGGATAGCGGCCGCCCCAGGCCTCGGCGAACTCACCGAACCGCTCGCGGGCAGCGGCCTCGGTCGGCGCGGTGTAAACCGGCTTGAGTGCCTTGGCGATCACGGCCCAGTGCTGACGGCCCGCGTAACGGAAACTGTTGCGCAGCAAGTGAACCACGCAGGTCTGGGTGATCGTCTGCGGCCAGACGGTGGTGATCGCGTCCGGCAGGCCGGTTAGCCCGTCGCAGACCACCATCAGCACATCGGCGACGCCGCGGTTCTTGAGCTCGGTGAGCACGTGCAGCCAGTATTTGGTGCCCTCGCCGCCGTCACCGGCCCACAACCCGAGGATGTCCCGGCGTCCCTCGCAGGTGACGGCGAGCGCGACGTAGATCGGCCGGTTGGCCACCTGCCCGTCCCGGATCTTGACGTGGATAGCGTCGATGAAGATCACCGGATACACCGCGTCGAGAGGCCTGTTCTGCCATTCGACCATGCCCTCGACGACCTTGTCGGTGATCGTGGAGATCGTCTGCCTCGACACCTCGGCGCCATAGACCTCCGCCAGATGCGCGGAGATCTCCCCAGTGGTCAAACCCTTGGCCGCCAACGAGATCACCATCTCGTCCACGCCGCCCAGGCGCCTCTGCCGCTTGGCCACGATTTTGGGCTCGAAGCTGGCGTCCCGATCACGAGGCACCTCGATCTCGACCGGGCCGACGTCGGTGAGCACGGTCTTGGACCGGGTGCCGTTACGCGAGTTACCGGTTCCGCGGCCGGCTGGGTCGTGCTTGTCATAGCCGAGGTGGTCGGTGATCTCGCCCTCGAGCGCGGACTCGAGCAGCCGCTTGGTCAGCTGCTGCAGCACCCGCCCTCACCGGTCAGCTTCAGACCACTGGCCTTCGCGCTGCTCAGCAGCTGCGCGACGAGCTGCTCGTCCAGGCCGTCCAGACCGGTCGCGGGCTTCGAGTCCTCTGCGTTCTCCACGCCGGACATCATGTCGGTCATCAGGTGCACTTCCATGATCGGGAGTTACACCGCTCGTTTTACAGTCCCGAACCGGCCTCTCGATCCGGCTTGAGTTCTATCGGTGGTTGCAAGCGTTCCTCGTTCGGTAACGGCCGTGTGGCGCGCAAGCTGTTCGAGGCGATGGTCAACAATCAGGCATCGCGGTTGGCGACGGCGCCGCCGTCGAAGGATTCGG
>NZ_JBEXPJ010000340.1:0-1991 GCF_040611995.1 Lentzea sp. NPDC006480 | reverse complement strand
GCCTCCCAGGGGAGGCACCGGCCCTGCGCGTTCACGGGTCAGTCCCTGGACTTGTCGCGGGCCTCCGCGTCGACGACGCGCTTCAGCTCGTCCATGTCCGGAGTGAGCAGGTCGTCCGCCGTGCGGGCCAGGACCTCCTCCGCGGCCGCCTCGGCCGCGTGGGCCTCCTCGGCCTCCTTGAGGCGCTTGTCCGCCCGGCGGACCGCCCACACCGTCGCCACCAGCGCGATGGCCATCAGCGGGTAGCCCATGCCGAGGCGGGCGACGGCCAGCCAGCCGACCTGGTCCTCGTTGTAGAGCCAGCGCTGCACCACGAAGCGCGCGAGGAAGACCAGCGCCCACACGAAGGTGGCGATGTCGTAGTCGCGCACCGAGGCCTTGTCCGAGCGCCACGAGCGATCCCGGCCGTTGAGGACCGTCCAGATCACCCCGGCGAGAGGCCAGCGCACGATGATCGACAACAGGAACGCGCCGCCGTAGACGACGCTCTGCCAGATGCCGAAGAGGAAGAAACCCTTGGCCTCGCCGGTCTTGTAGGCGATGAACGCCGCGATGCCCACACCGAACACGGCGGAGATCGCCGGCTGGATGTTGCCCTTGCGCACGGCCAGCACCACGCCGATGACGACGGCGGCGGCCAGCGAGCTGATGATCGAGACCTTCAGGTTCTTGAAGGCGAAGTTGACGATGACGAACACGACGACGGGCAGCGACGACAGGAGCATTCCGCTCACGCCGCCCATCTGCTCGAGGAGAGTGGGCTGCTTTTCTTCGGTCTCAGCTGAGGTCATGAAGCGTTCTGCAACTCGTAATAGGGGTTGTAGAGCACCTTGCGCCCGTCGCGCACGGCGATGCGGCCCCGAGCCTTGATCGTCCTACCGGGCTCGATTCCCGCGATGCGACGGCGGCCGAGCCAGACGAGCGTGACGCCCTCGGTGCCGTCGTAGAGCTCCGCTTCCAGCGTGGCGGCCGCGTCCCGGGGACAGAGCTCCACGCTGCGGAGCCTGCCGAGGACGGTGACCTCCTCACCGGACTTGCAGTCGCAGGCTTTCACCGCGCCGACGGCCTCGGCTTTTCGCGAGAGGTCGTCCGCGTCGAGCTCGGTGACGTCGCTGGTCAAGCGCTTCACCAAGCGGCGCCAATAGCCGCTCATCCCCGACTCCTGCATTGCTCAAGTGGCCCCGTGGTGTGGACCGTCTGTGAGTGAGGGTACGCACGAGGACCGACAATCTCGGGCGTGCCTGTCGAGACTGTCGTCCTACTGCCCGGAACCGCCTCCGACGAGGTGTTTGTCCGTTCCGTGTTCGCCGAGCCGTTGTCGCAGGTCGGCGCTGTTTTCACCGCTCCACGTGTGCGCACATTGAGTGAACGGTTGACGGCCCTCGAAAATGCCTCCGCAGGCCACCCGATCGTGGTGGGCGGCGTCTCACTGGGCGCGCACGTCGCCGCCAGGTGGGCGGCGCGGAATCCCGCGAAATGCGCAGGTCTGATCCTCGCCCTGCCCGCGTGGACCGGAGAACCCGGCGACGCCCCGGCGGCTCAAGCCGCGAAGATCAGCGCGCGGATCGTCGCGGACGAAGGCCTCGACACGGCTCTTCAGGGCACGTCGGGCTGGCTGCACGACGAGCTGAGCCGGGCCTGGCGCGCGTACGGCGACCAACTGGTGCCCCACTTGGAAGAAGCCGCCACGTCCGAGGCGCCCACCCTGGAGGAGTTGAGAACCCTCGGCGTGCCAACGGGAATCGCCGGGTGCGCCGACGACCCGGTGCACCCGATCGAGATCGCGCGGGAGTGGGCGGACGCCATCCCGGGCGCCGTGCTCACGACCATCACGCTGGACGCCTACCCGCACGCGCTGGGGCGTGCGGTGCAGGCGTGGCAGCAGGCGCGTTAACCCTCTTGCTGGATGTGCCGGGCGATCGCTTCGGGCAGCTCGACCGGCAGCGGGGTGCGCGGCGGCAACCGCGGCGCGCCGCCCCCGACGACGGTGC
>NZ_JBEXPJ010000339.1:0-2006 GCF_040611995.1 Lentzea sp. NPDC006480 | reverse complement strand
CTTGAAGCGGTTGTGAGATCAGGCCGTGCGGGTACGGCGTCCGCGCAGCTCTTCGAGGCGCTCGTCGAGCAGCTCCTCGAGCTCGGGGATCGACCGGCGCTCCAGGAGCATGTCCCAGTGCGTGCGCGGCGGCTTGACCTTCTTCACCTCCGGCTCGACACCGTCGATGATCTTCGACTCGGTGCCGTGGAGGCGGCATTCCCAGGTCGGCGGCAACTCGGCGTCGTCGGAGAACGGGACCTCGAAGTCGTGTCCCTTCGGGCAGGCGTACCGCGCTGCCCGGCGCGGAGCGAGATCGTGGTTGCGGTCGGTCTCGTAGCTGACTGCTCCGAGCCGGCTTCCACGCAAAACGCGGTCGGCCATGGCGGTGTCCTTTCGCTCGGCTCAGGGCCGGGGCCCAGGCTTCTTGCTCACCGTGTGCAACGCCCGGATTGCTCCGTTTGTTTCCGGCTCGCTCTCATGGTCGCCCACAGTGACGTCGTTCACTCGTCAACGAAGGCTTCCTACTAATGGATGCGATCGCCACAGGATCGTGACGCGTTATCAAGCTACTGTGCTCACGCGTCACTCTAATGGCCTAGCCAACCCTGTGTGTAACCGCCTAGGCCAAGCGCAGCTGGCCACTTTGTGCGACGTCAGGGCCTAGGTCACCCAATCGGAAGTGACGCCGACAGAGCACTTGGTAACGGATAGTAGTTTCCGTGGTATCGGTTACACCGTTGCTCTCTGTACCCGATCGGTGCTGTTCCGTATCCGAAGCCGTGTCGGCGACCAGAACCGTGTCTCCGGTGTGAATCACCCGTCCGGCCCGCACCCGCGCGTTGAACCGTCCCGGCACCCCGCACCAGCACAGCACCTCGACCTGGATGGCGTTGAGCTCGTCGGCCAGTTCGAACAGCCGCCGCGACCCCGGGAACATCTCGCCGCGGAAGTCCGTGGCGAGCCCGAAGCAGTAGACGTCGACCTGGACGTCGTCCGCGAGCTCGGCCAGCTGCTCGACCTGAGCGGCGGAGAGGAACTGCGCCTCGTCCACGATCAGGTAGTCCACCCGCCGGCCCTCGGCCCACTCCGCGCGCACCAGCCGGCGGAGATCGTCGTCGCGGATCTCCGCGGCCTCGCGCGTGATGCCGATGCGGCTCGAGATCTGCGGGCGCCCCGACCGGTCGTGCCGCACCAGCAGCAACCCGCGACGACCCTGCCGCGAGTTGTTGTGGTCGATCTGCAGCGCGAGCGTCGACTTGCCGCAGTCCATGGGGCCGAAGAAGAACTTCAGGTGTCCCACCACCGGCGTAGACCGTCGGGAACCCGCGACAGGCACAGCGGACAGGGCGTCTGTCGGATCGGGGAGGGCGTCCACGGCGGGTCACCCTAGTGCCTGGGTGGTGATCTTGAGGAATCCCCACGGCGTATCCCTGCCCATCGCGCCTCCCTTCACGTCGGCCGCGGAACCATCGCGCATACATTGCCGCTGCGCAGGTCGCCGAAACATCGTCTTGACTCGGGTCACTCGACAGATTCAGTGTCGACCAAAATCCCGCATCCCCTATTGCTTCAGTGTTAATTGAAATCGGTCTGCGCCGTCATCTCACTTCCCGATATAGCTCGCGCCGCGATATATTCAACGACATGAGTGGTCGGGTCATGTCCGAGCAGACGTTCCTCGTGCTCACCGCGCTCGCGGAGGAGCCGTTGCACGGTTACGCGATCGTGCAGGCGGTGGAGCAGCTGTCCGAGGGACGGATGGTGCTGAGGGTGGGCACGCTGTACGGGGTGCTGGACCGGTTGGTGGCGGACGGGCTCGCCGAGCGCGACCGTGAAGAGGTGCACCAGGGGCGGCTGCGGCGCTACTACAAGCTCACCGACGCCGGTGTGCGGGCGCTGCAGGCGGAGGTCGCGCGGCTGAGCGCGAACGTGCGGGCGGCTTCCGCGGTGCTGAGGGGGAGGGGTGTCCAGCCATGGGCGAGCAAGGCGTGAGCAATCTGGAGCGTCGCTACCGGCAGCTGCTG
>NZ_JBEXPJ010000338.1:0-2014 GCF_040611995.1 Lentzea sp. NPDC006480 | reverse complement strand
CCACGAGTCCTTGGCGTTCTTCACACCGTTGGCCGTGACCTTGGCGTCGCCGTACAGGATGCGCAGGAACTTCGGCATCGCGACGACCTTGCCGACGGGCGAGCCGCGGAACTCGAGCTGGGCGACCTCGGGACGCTGGATCTCGCCGTCGTTGCCCTCGAGCTCGAGCTTGTTGTTCTCTTCCTTGTTGGCCTGGTTCTTCTTGTTCTCGGTGCCCTCGGCCTGCGCGTCGTCGTTGTTCTCGGCGCCGTCGTCGAGCTTGGCCTGCTTCTCGTTCGCGGCCTTGACCTTGCAGGCAGCGAGCGGGTTGAGGTCCGGCGCCTGCTTGCCCTGGCGGCTGAACGCCAGCATCATCCGGTCGAGGATGGCGGCGCGCTTCTCGCGCGTCGGGCCGACGATGACGTTGTCGACGTCCTGGGCCTTGGTCTGCTCGAGCTTCTTCTCGGCCTCGTCGGTCACCTTCTCGATGTTCGCGAGTTCCTTGTCGATCTCGGCCTGGGCCTTGTCCGGCACGTCCTCGGGAAGCTTCGAGGCGACGTCGGGGCACTCGAGACGGGCCGCGGCCTTGTCGGCCTTGTCCTTGTCCTGCTGCGCCTTGTCGTCCTTCTTCGGTGGCTGCTTGGCCGGCTCTTCCTCGTCCTCGGTGTCGATGCGGACGACGGGCCAGAAGTAGGCGGACTTGTCACCGTTCTTGCACGTCGTCCCGGCCTTCTGCAGCGACTTGTTGTTCGAGTCGGCGTTGGTCGAAAGGTTGCCGACGTAGTCGTGCAGGTGCTGGGCACCGTTGCGGACACCGGGCTGCGCGATGAAGTTGTCCGGGTTGAAGTGCCCGTTCTCGTTGCGGCCGCAGTCGACGATGAAGGTACCGGTGGTGGCGCCCTGCTGTGCTTTTACTTTCTTGACGTTCGGCTTCACCTTGGTGATGTCGACGAACGAGTTCTTGTCCGCCCCGTCGGCGAGCGCGGCGCCATCAGATGAGCTGATCGCCACCACCGCGGCACCGCCAGCGACCAGCGCCATCGCCGCTGCGGCGGCGGTCAGCCAGATCGTGGATTTCCTACGGTGAAAAGCCATTTGCCACCTCGTGTAGTCCGATAAAACGGCATGGTGAAGCTGACGGCGGTTAGCCGTGTGTTCGGGTTGAGCTCGGTGTGCGGTTAGAACGAACGCGATTTACTTCGTCGGCTCGTCGATTTCTTCTTGGACCGGGAAATCACTCGCATTCCGACCAGCGCGAGCGCGAGCACCGCGATCGCGCCGAAGAAGACGCCGTTGTTCTCCCCGAACACGCCTTGCTCGGCGGTGCGGGTGAACTTGGTGCCCTCCGGCACGGTCGGGATCACGCCGTCGGTCGGATTGGCAGACGCGTTGTCCCCGGTCGGTTCCGGTGCCCCGGAGGACGCCGTCGGGGGTGCGAGCGGCTGCGGTGACTCCAGACCGGCGAAGTCGACCTTGCCGGTGTCCTCGACCACCTTGATGTGGTCGAAGACGGTGATCATCGCTTGCGTGGAGAGAATGCGGATGAGCTCGTTCTTGGTGCCCGCCCGGATCTGCGCGGCATAGGCGTAGACCTTGCCGTGCGCCGCGCGGAGCCGGTTGGCGAAGACGGCGTCGAACTCGTCGCCGTTCGCCGCGTCCATCTCGGCGAGCCAGCCCTTCTGCTCGTCGGTGGGCTCCGTGGGCAGCGTGACGCCGAGCAGGACGCCCGCCCGGTTCACCACGTTGTCCAGCAGCGTGTGCCCCTCGATGAGGTGCTTGCTGGCTTCCTGGATCTTGGGCTGGTCGGCCCGCTTGGCCTTGCCCTTCTCGCCTGCGGGCTTCTCCCACAGCCCGGCCTGCTTGACCCGGTTCATGAAGTCCCGGTCGGCAGGTCCGAGCGGACCCCACTGCGTCTGCACGACCTCGTCGCCCGTCCCGCCACTTCCGGGCGGCGGGGTCGAGATCATCGAGGGAGCGGCGTCGCAGTGGCGGAAGTCGTTCCTGCGCATGCCTTATCAGCGCGACGCGATGGCCC
>NZ_JBEXPJ010000337.1:0-2077 GCF_040611995.1 Lentzea sp. NPDC006480 | reverse complement strand
CGTGTACGGACGGACGTGCGCGCACGTCCGTCCGTACAAGCGTGTGTGGTGCTGGGACAGCTCACGCTTCGTGCCGGGCACTCCGCGAAGACCCGCATCCGTCGTCGGTGCGGCGGATGACGATCCTCGCGAAGCTGCGCGCTACCGTCCCAGGTGCGCCCCGCCGTTGACCGCCAGCACCTGCCCGGTGATGTGCCCGGCCCGCTCGGAAGCCAGGAACCCGACCAGCGCCGCCACGTCCTCCGGCGTCCCGGCGCGCCCGTTCTTCGTCTGCCCGATCAACGTCCTGAGCCGCTCCTCGGTCATCGAGCCGCCGAAGAACTCCGTGTCGACGATCAACCCGGGCGACACCACGTTCGCCGTGATCCCGCGTGCCCCGAGCTCTCCGGCCAGATCCGCGGTCCACGCCTCCACCGCCGCCTTCGCGGCGCCGTAGCTGCCGCCACCGCGGCGCCCGGCGATCGAGCCGATCGTGATCACCCGGCCGTTGTCCGCGAACCTGGGCGTGAGCGCCTCGGTCACCAGCACGGCGCTGACCACGTTGGCCTCGTAGTTCGCGAGCCACCGCGTCTTCGTGTCGTCAGCGCTGATGACACCACCCGCGTTGTTGACCAGAACGTCCACTTGGGATGGAAGGTCCGCCAGTGCCGCGCGGACCGCGTCCGGGTCGGTGGCGTCGAAAGCAACGTGCTCGACACCCGGAACCTCGGCGAGAACTTCCGCACGACGTCCGGTGATCGTGACGGCCAGGCCTTGCGAAACGAGCTCGAGAGCGATGGCCCGGCCGATACCGGTGCCGCCTCCCGTCACAACCGCAGTGCGCATGCTTCCCCCAACAGAAGTCGTCAGGCGAGAGCCTGCCACCACCCGTCAACCTCGTTCGGCGCGTCCACGTCGACCCGCTCGCCCGGCCGCGGCACCGCGAGCTTCAACCCGCGCGCCTTGGCCTCGCGCCACACGCGGTCGACCGGCTCGGTCCACGAGTGCAGCGCCAGGTTGAACGTGGCCCAGTGCACGGGGATCAACAGCCCGCCACCGAGATCGTCGAACGCCTGGACGCCTTCCTCCGGCGTCATGTGGATGTCCGGCCACGCGTCGCCGTACGCACCGACCTGCATCAGCACGACGTCGAACGGCCCGTGAGCCGCACCGATCGCCTTGTAGCCGGGGAAGTACCCCGTGTCACCGCTGTAGAACACCGAACGAGACCCGCGCTTGATCACCCAGGACGCCCACAGCGTGACGTTCCGCTGCACCGACCGCCCGGAAAAGTGTTGTGCCGCAGTACAAGTGAGCTCGAACCCGGCCACCGAGAACGACTCGTCCCAGTCCAGCTCGACGATCCGGTCATCGGGCACGGCCCACCGCCGCAGATGCGCCGCCAACCCCAACGGCACCACGAACACGCACGACGACGACGCGACCAACGCATCCACAGTCGCCATGTCCAAGTGGTCGTAGTGATCATGCGAGATCACCACAGCACTAAGAGCAGGCAAATCGGACAACGAGTGCGGAACCGGGTGCAGTCGCTTCGGTCCGACGTGCGCGGAAGGCGAAACCCGGTCACTCCACACGGGATCCAGCAGCACCGCGGCGCCGTCGATCTCGATCAGCGCGGAAGCATGCCCGTACCAGGTCACGTGCAGCCCGGACGACACCGGCGCGGCAGGCCCGACCAGTGGTACCGCGGCGGACGGCTTGCGGTCCTCACCGCCGAAGAGGAAGTCGCGCGCCGAGAAGGAGTCGCGGTCCGGGACCGTGCTGACTTCCTTGTCGTTGTGGAACTTGCCGTCCCGGTAGCGCGGCGAGCGCGACATCTCCACCGGGTCCGGCTTGCCGCCCAGCTGCCGGGGCACGTCCCGCAACGCCCACGCCACGCCCGCCAGTCCGAGCAGGCCGGCCAACGCCTTCTTCATGATCGAACCCTCTTCCCTGACCTGTGCCCGGTGCAACGCAGAAGATGCTCGCCGAGTTCCACGCGTGGACCGCATGGCGTCGCTGGCCCCGGCGGGCTTCACGCTCGCCACGGACATCGCGGAATGGCTTGTGCGCCAAGGAGTTCCGTTCCGCGTGG
>NZ_JBEXPJ010000336.1:0-2134 GCF_040611995.1 Lentzea sp. NPDC006480 | reverse complement strand
ACCCGGACGATCTCGCAGCCGGCCGCGGTGAGCTCAGCGATCTGCTGCAGCGTGGCGTCGACGTCCGCGGTGGGCGTGGTGGTCATCGACTGCACGGAGATCGGCGCGTCACCGCCGACCGCGACCGGACCCACCCTGATCTGGCGGGAGACCCGGCGCGGGGCAACGGTCAGCGGAATCTTGGGCATGCCCAGGGACACGGTCATCGTTCCACTCCAGCCCAGATCGGTTCGGGTGCGTCCAGAGCGGTGATCATTTCCACGACGGCGCCGGTGATGTCGTGCGCGGTCAGCCCGCACGCCGCGAGCACCTCGGCGCGCGAGCCGTGACTGAGGAACCGCCTCGGGATGCCGAACTCGCGCAGCGGTGTGTGCACGTCGTTGTCCCGCAACGTCTGTGAGATCGCGGAACCGACACCGCCCGCACGGCTGTTGTCCTCGACGGTGATCGCGAGCCGGTGGCGCCGGGCCAGGTCCGCGAGCGCGGGGTTGACCGGCGTGACCCAGCGAGGGTCCACCACCGTGACCCCGATGCCTTGCGCGGCAAGATTTTCGGCGGCCATGAGCGCGAGCCCCGAGAGGGCGCCGATCCCGACGATCAGCACGTCCAGCGAGCCGGAGCGGCGCAGCACGTCCAGCCCGTTGAACGTGGCGACGGCGGGCAGGTCGTCGCCGGCGGAACCCTTGGGGAAGCGCAGCAGCGTCGGGCCCTCGTCCCACGCCACCGCCTCCTCCAGCAGCTCGGCGAGCCGGGTGCCGTCGCGCGGTGCCGCGATCCGCAGTCCTGGCACCACTTGCAGCACCGAGAGGTCCCACATGCCGTTGTGGCTCGGCCCGTCGTCGCCGGTCACGCCGGAACGGTCGAGCACGAACGTCACCGGGCGGCGGTGCAGCGCCACGTCCATCAGCAGCTGGTCCAGCGCGCGGTTCACGAACGTCGAGTAGATCGCCACCACCGGGTGCACACCGCCCAGCGAGAGCCCGGCGGCCATCGTGACCGCGTGCTGCTCGGCGATGCCGACGTCGATCACCCGGTCAGGATGCTTGCGCTGCAACGGGAGCAGGCCGACCGGTTCGGTCATCGCGGCGGTGATCGCCACCAGGTCGGCGCGCCGCTCGACCAGCTGCAGCAGCTTCTCGCCGAACACCGAGGTGAACGACCGGCCCGACGACTTGAGTGCCTTGCCGGTCAGGGGGTCCATCGGTTTGACCGCGTGGCCGAGGTCGAGGTCGTTGTTCTCGGTGTGCAGATATCCCTTGCCCTTGGCCGTGATCACGTGCACGACCACCGGTGCGCACAACGAGGCCGCGTGCCGCAGGGCGTCCTGGACGGCGGAGATGTCGTGGCCGTCGACCGGGCCGAGGTAGGCGAGCCCGAGCTGGTGGAACACACCGGGCCCACGTGCGGCGCGCAGCTCGGCCAGGTGCTCGGCGAGGCCGCCGACCGTGGGCGCGTAGGAGCGGCCGTTGTCGTTGAGCACGATGACGAGGGGCCGATCAGGACCGCCCGCGATGTTGTTGAGCGCCTCCCAGGCCATGCCGCCGGTCATCGCGCCGTCGCCGATGATCGCGACAGTCGCCCGGTCGCGCCGGCCGAGGTGGGCGTCGGCGCGCGCCAGACCGTCCGCATAGGACAGTGCGGTGGACGCGTGCGAGTTCTCCACCAGGTCGTGCTCGGACTCCTCGCGCGACGGGTAGCCGGAGAGCCCGCCGGTCTTGCGCAGCCGGTCGAACCCGGCCTGGCGCCCGGTCAGGATCTTGTGCACGTACGACTGGTGTCCGGTGTCCCACAACAACCTGTCGCGCGGGGACTCGAAGACGGTGTGCAGCGCGATGGTCAGCTCCACCACGCCGAGGTTGGGCCCGAGGTGTCCCCCGCTCGCGGAGACCCGCTCGATCAGGAACCAGCGGATCTCCTCGGCGAGGTCGCGGAGCTCGGCCGCGGTCAGCTCCCGCAGCCGAGCCGGATCGCGCACGGTTTCCAGCAGCGCCATGGGGAACAGCTCCTCACCGGTTCTGGTCTCGATCGGTCAGCCGCGCGGGCGGGGAGAACACCACGTCCTCGGTCGCGACCCGGTGCACCGCCACGTCGCCGTACCCCAGCTCGGCGAGCCGCTCGACCAGCTGCTCGACGA
>NZ_JBEXPJ010000335.1:0-2196 GCF_040611995.1 Lentzea sp. NPDC006480 | reverse complement strand
GTCACGCCGTCCAGGTTCGAGAGCATCCGCACCGGGTCGTGATCGAGGTACTCACGATCCTCCTGCTCGCCGGATCTGTCATCGCGATACTGACGCCGATTGCCGCCGTGTTGCGCAAGTGCTGGAACGCTGTCCGGTGGATGACCAGAGGGCGCATCGGCGACGAACGCCGGAGGCAGCGCAGGCGAAAGATGTTCGCCAAGCATCTCCACAACGTGTTGTGGAACATCGAACTCCAGGAAGACTGGCGGGACGAGAAGTATGCCGAGCTGGAGGCCGAGGTCGAGATCGAGCGATCCTGGCGGCGCCGTTGGATGCTGAGGTTGCTGCCCTTTCGCCGGCCCGCACTCCGGCGTGTCGATTCGCTCTCCGAGGCGCTGCGGCGCAGTAGCGAACCGCTGATCTTGTTGGAAGGAGAGCCCGGCGCAGGCAAGAGCGTGGCGCTGCGACACCTCGCGCGCGTGATGATCGGTCGGGCAGTGAAGAGCGACAAGCCGAAAGTGATCCTTCCTCTGTACATCAACCTCAAGTCGCTCGACATTCGTCCTGATCTCGTGTCGCCGGACGGAATTCGCGCGTTCCTCCTCGCCAAACTAGCCGAGGCCAACAGCCGAGATATTCAAGAGGTGCTGGACGAGGAGTTCGACCGGGGACTGAAGGACGGGACCTGGCTGTTTCTGTTTGACTCGTTCGACGAGATCCCAGACATCCTGTCAGCTGATGACGCACAGCAGATCGCGCCGAAGTACGCACAGGCCATCGCGGGCTTTCTCGGACCATTCACTCGGTGCCGCGGCATCGTCGCCTCACGCGATTTCAGTAGTCCGAACATTGTGCAGTTCACCCGCTTCCGCATCCTGCGATTGTCACCACGCCAGCAGCGCAAGCTGATCAAGCGGGCGGACCTGGACCGCCCGGTGTACCGCGCAATGCTGGAAGGGCTGGCGACCGCTTCACAGGACATCACCACATTTGCGGGCAATCCGATGTTCCTTGGCCTGCTGTGCGAGCATATGCGCATCGGCATCGAGTTCCCTGCGAGCTCTCACACCGTGTTCGAGCAGTACCTGACCCACCGGCTGCGACGTGACCGCGACCGCATCAGGGCTCGTTTCGGCAGGGATGTGGACTTCATCCGTGCCGGCGCGGAGGAGATCGCCTTCCTGATGGCCTCCACACCCCGGATGGGCCTTACGCCCACCAGGTCGGTTCTACGGGCGATGGCGCCTGCGATGCAACGAGTTGCACCCACCGTGCTGAACACCATTCTTGATGCCCTGGTGTACTCAAAGCTCGGACGAGCCGATAGCAACGCCGACGGCGAACCGACGTTCTCCTTCGTCCACCGGCGGTTCCAGGAGTACTTCTCCACCTGCGTCGTCATCAGCGACCCCAAGCGAGTACCAATGGCCGTTCTGCTGGAGAACGATCAGTGGCGCGAGACCGCAGTCACCCTGCTGCAGGTGCAGGACAGCGACGCGACGCGCCCGCTGCTTGCCGACGCGCGAGGAATCCTCCGGCGGCACGCCGCCGCGGTCATCCACGGCGACTTCAGGTGGCCTCCTGGCTGTCTGCACTTGCTTGGGATTCTCGCGACCGGCCTGGAGACCCACCCAGCCAAAGTCACCGACGAAATCAGATCGCTGATCGACTGCATAGTCCAGCGCGCCTGGAACCGTGGTCATCGGCTGGACAAACGCCGAGCCGTCGCCTTCGCAGGTTTGCTCACCTTCCCGATCGCCGATGAGTTGCTCACCGCAGCGTTCCGCTCTCGCAACGAGTTCCTGCGGGAAGTCGCGTTCCGAACCGCTGGATCGCTGCCGCAGCTCAGCGAGGACTTACGTGGTCAGATCCGCCTCACGCTGTTGGGTCTCACATGCTCCACGGCTATCTACACCAAGAGAGCGTCCGCCATCGCACAGATCAAGCGGCTGGCGCACCCCAGGGAGTTTCTCACGCAGCTCGATCTTTTGACGATTACATTCCCCTTGGCTCTGATGTTTTCAGCTGGAGGTGTCGTCCTCAACGCGTTCTCCCCCACATCCGGCCCGCTGCCGGCACGGATCATCGCTTCGACGTTCTATGTTTTCATGGTCACACTTGTCCTCAAGGGGCTGTTTTGGATCACGGCACGGCTCCGGACCGCGCTTCCGCCGACCCGTTCGCGCTCGCCGTCCGCGAACTCCGCGAGGAGAC
>NZ_JBEXPJ010000334.1:0-2225 GCF_040611995.1 Lentzea sp. NPDC006480 | reverse complement strand
TCGATGATGGCGATCGCCCGGCGCACACCGGCGCACAAACTCTGCGGCTCGGCCAGCAGGACCTGCTTGTCGCCACTCATTCCCACTCCGTTCCGCGCACGAAGAAACAGCAACCACCATTCCGCAGATTAGTCGAGCACGGGCTGCCCGTCGTGTTCTTTGGGGTTTTTCCCAAAGTCGAATCCGCGCACGCCACATCGTTGACACGAACAGCGACGGCCCTCCACCATCGAACTACGAATCCGGTCCGGCGACCCTATCCGAGCCCTGGAGAAGTGACCGTGACAAATCTGCAGGAAGTTTCCCTCTCACCTCTGGCAGCGCTGGACCCTCAGGACGAGGTGCGGGTAGTCGGCCAGTACTACGACGACAAAACTGCCAAGCTCGTCCGCAAATACGGTCCTGGCCCCAGGATTCACTACCACGTGGGTTACTACCCCACTTCCGAACCGCCACTGCGCGCCGCCGACGCGACGCCGGAGGACATTCGCAGCAGCATCCGGGTTCACCAGGAAGGTCTGCTGCAGTACGCGGCCAAGATCTGGGGCGCGGAACACCGGCTGTCCGGAAAGGTCCTGGACGTCGGCTGCGGTCTCGGCGGGGGTTCGCTCTTCTGGGCGCAGGAATACGGCGCCGACGTCACGGCGGTGACCAACGCGCCGGAGCACAAACCCGTAGTCGAGGCGTTCGCGCGCGAATGCGGGGTGGACGGGAAGGTCCGGGCGCTGGTCTGCGACGCGAACCGCCTGACCGTGGACGACGGCCCGTACGACGCTGCCGTCGCGATCGAGAGCAGCGGGTACTTCAACCGCCCGCAGTGGTTCGAGCGGCTGGCGCGGGTGATCCGCCCTGGCGGGAGCGTCTGCATCGAGGAAGTCTTCCTGACCCGCCCGCGTGGGGCGGACGTGTGGGCCGAGTACTTCTACTGCAAGCCGGCCACCGTGCAGGACTACGCCAAGGCCGCGGCGGCCGCGGGTTTCGAACTGGTCGACGAGGTCGACGCCACGGCGGAGACCGCGCCGTTCTGGGAGGAGAGCGCTGCCTGGACGAAGGCGGTGCTGGACAGCGACAACGGCCTTTCCGCGGTGGAGCGCAGGCAGAACAGGATCTCCCTGCTGGCGAACCAGGCGCAGGCCACCGAATGGCTCGCCGGAGGCTTGCAGCTGGGTTTCCTGCGCTTCGAGAAGAAGTGAGTCAGCAGTTCACGCAGGCGCTCGGCTGGGGATTCCCGGTCGGGCGCCGTCGACTTCCCGCCCCTTTTCCAACGTTATGGAGCTCCTCATGACGATCGACCAGTCTCCCGCTCATCACGGCGAAGTCCGCAACGTGTACGACGGGTTCGGCCGGGTCTACCGTTCCGTGTGGGGACCGAACATCCACTACGGCTACTGGGAGGACGACGCCGACGACAGCTCCGTCGAGGTCGCCACGGACCGCCTGACCGACCTGATGATCTCGGGTCTCGCCGCGCGGCCCGGCCAGCGGGTCCTGGACATCGGCTGCGGCATCGGCCACCCGGCGCAGCGGCTCGTCCGCACCACCGGCGTGGACGTCGTGGGCATCAGCATCAGCCACCTGCAGGTGCAGGACGCGAACGAACGCGCCGCCGCGGCCGGACTCAGCGACCGGGCCACTTTCCAGTTCGCGGACGCCATGGACCTGCCGTTCCCCGACGGCTCGTTCGACGCTGCCTGGGCGTTCGAGTCGATGTGGCACATGCCCGACCGCGGCCAGGTGCTCGCCGAGGCCGCCCGCGTGCTGCGCCCCGGCGGCCGGCTCGTCATCGCCGACGTCGTCCAGCGCGAGCCGATCACCCCCGAGGGCCAGGTGGTCATCGACCACATCAAGGCGAACTACGGGGTGACGACGCTCGGCACGATCGCCGAGTACGAGAAGAACCTGGCCGCGAGCGGTTTCGTCGACGTGGAGATCCGGGACGTCACGGACAACGTCATCCGCACCCTCCTGCTCATGGCCGACGCCTTCGAGACCGTCCGCGACAAGCTGGCCGACCTGGTCGGCGCGCAGAAGGCCGACGAGCTCATCCACTTCGTGCGCCAGTTCGGCAGCATCCCGGAGAGCGGCTACGTCTACGTCACCGCGACCCGCGCCTGAGAAACCATGAACGGCGCTTTCATGGACCTGAACGACCACTAGATGATGGCACTTGGCCACACTCGGGGTATGGCGATTCTGGCGGGCAAGGCCGTGGTCATCACCGGTGC
>NZ_JBEXPJ010000333.1:0-2248 GCF_040611995.1 Lentzea sp. NPDC006480 | reverse complement strand
ACCCGGACGATCTCGCAGCCGGCCGCGGTGAGCTCAGCGATCTGCTGCAGCGTGGCGTCGACGTCCGCGGTGGGCGTGGTGGTCATCGACTGCACCGACACCGGTGCGTTGCCGCCGACGGGCACGGAGCCGACCATGATCTGGCGGGAGGTTCGGCGCGTCGCCACCGAGAGGGGGACCTCGTCCTTGCGTAGCGAGGGCATTCCTAATGCAACGGCTGTCATCGTTTCTCTCCTGCAGGAACCGACCTCGTGTAGAGGTCGCCAATACCTGCCGGCGCGGCGTCGAGGCTGGTCAGCAGACCCGCCACAGCCCTGGTGATGCCCCGCGCGGTCAGCCCGCACGCGGCGAGCACCTCTGCTCGCGAGCCGTGACTGAGGAACCGCCGCGGGATGCCGAACTCGCGCAGCGGTGTGTGCACGCCGACGTCGCGCAACGACTGTGCGATAGCCGATCCGACTCCACTCGCGCGGCTGTTGTCCTCGACGGTGATCGCGAGGCGGTGACGGCGGGCGAGATCGGCGATCGCGGGGTTGACCGGCGTTACCCACCGAGGATCCACTACCGTCACCCCTACATCTTGTGCCGCAACGCTTTCAGCGACGGTGAGGGCGAGTCCAGCTAGGGCTCCGACCGCGACGATCAGCACGTCCAGCGAGCCAGAGCGGCGCAGGACGTCCAGCCCGTTGAACGTGGCGACGGCGGAAAGGTCTTCACCGGCGGGGCCCTTGGGGAACCGCAGCAGCGTCGGACCTTCCTCCCACGCCACAGCTTCGGCCAGCAGTTCGGCCAGCCTGGCGCCGTCCCGAGGTGCCGCGATCCGCAGCCCTGGCACCACCTGCAGCACTGACATGTCCCACATGCCGTTGTGGCTTGGCCCGTCGTCGCCGGTCACCCCGGATCGATCGAGAACGAACGTGACTGGGCGGCGGTGCAGCGCGACGTCCATGAGCAGCTGGTCGAGCGCCCGGTTGACGAACGTGGAGTAGATGGCCACCACAGGGTGCACTCCGCCCATGGACAATCCGGCGGCCATCGTGACCGCGTGCTGCTCGGCGATGCCGACATCGATCACCCGCTGCGGAAACCTGTGCTGCAGTGGCAGGAGCCCGGTCGGTTCGGCCATTGCGGCCGTGATCGCCACCAGATCCGCGCGTTGCTCGGCCAGCTCAACGAGCTTGTCGCCGAACACCGACGTGAATGACGGTGGTGAAGACGTTAGCGCCAGCCCGGTTTCCGGGTCCATCGGCTTGATAGCGTGGCCCAGGTCCAGATCGTTGGCTTCGGTGTGCAGATAACCTTTGCCCTTGGCTGTGATGACGTGCACCACCACCGGCCCTACCGATGTGGCCGCGTGGCGCAGGGCGTCTTGCACGGCGGAGATGTCGTGACCGTCGACGGGGCCGAGGTAGCCGAGCCCGAGTTGTTCGAACACGCCTGGCCCGTGGCCGGCACGCAGGGCGGCCAAGTGCTCGGCCAGCCCGCCGACGGTCGGCGCGTAGGAGCGGCCGTTGTCGTTGAGCACAATGACGAGCGGCCGATCAGGCCCGCCCGCAATGTTGTTGAGCGCCTCCCAGGCCATGCCGCCGGTCATCGCGCCGTCGCCGATGATCGCGACGGTCGCCCGGTCGCGCCGGCCGAGGTGGGCGTCCGCGCGCGCAAGTCCGTCCGCATAGGACAGTGCGGTGGACGCGTGCGAGTTCTCCACCAGGTCGTGCTCGGACTCCTGTCTGCTGGGGTAGCCGGAGACCCCACCCGAGTTGCGCAGCCGGTCGAAGCCGGCTTGGCGACCCGTGAGGATTTTGTGCACGTAGGACTGGTGCCCGGTGTCCCACAACAGTCTGTCGCGCGGAGAGTCGAAAACGGTGTGCAGCGCAATGGTCAGCTCCACCACGCCCAGGTTCGGCCCGAGATGTCCACCGCTCGCCGAAACCCGGTCGATCAGGAACGCGCGGATTTCACCCGCCAGGTCGCGGAGTTCCTCGGAGGACAGTTCGCGTAGCCGTGCCGGGTCGTGCACGGTTTCCAACAGCGCCATCTCGAACAGTGCTCCTCACCGGGTGTGGTGGGCGGCCGTAGCCGCCCGCTTGGTCAGTTCGGGGTCGCCCGGTCTCGATCGGTCACGGCACGTCCGCCGCTCCGGTCAGCCGCGTGGGCGGGGAGAACACCACGTCCTCGGTCGCGACCCGGTGCACCGCCACGTCGCCGTACCCCAGCTCGGCGAGCCGCTCGACCAGCTGCTCGACGA
>NZ_JBEXPJ010000332.1:0-2369 GCF_040611995.1 Lentzea sp. NPDC006480 | reverse complement strand
GTTTCCCTGTGGGGAACGCGGGGCCCCCGCGTGACTTCCGGCGAATCAGAGGATCTGCACGGTTCCTACTGGAAGGCCCGGGGTTGTGCTGATGTCCATGGAGGACGGCTTGGCGCCCGCGTGAACCAGGTGGGCGCCGAGCGCCGCGATCATCGCGCCGTTGTCGGTGCACAGCCGCGGCCGCGGCACGCGCAGTTCGATGCCGTTCTCGGCACAGCGCTCGGCGGCGAGACCGCTCAGGCGCGAGTTCGCCGCGACACCACCGGAGATCACCAGGGTGTCGACCTTGAGGTCCTTCGCGGCCCGGATCGCCTTGGCGGTCAGCACGTCCGCGACGGCCTCCTGGAACGACGCGGCGACGTCGGCCAGCGGGATCTCCTCGCCGGCCTGCTCGGCGCGCTCGACCCAGCGGGCGACCGAGGTCTTCAGGCCGGAGAACGAGAAGTCGTACTTCGCGTCGCGCGGACCGGTGAGGCCGCGCGGGAACGCGATCGCGCACCCGTTGCCCTGCTTGGCGAGCTTGTCGATGGGCGGGCCACCGGGGTACGGCAGGTCGAGCAGCCGGGCGACCTTGTCGTACGCCTCGCCGGCCGCGTCGTCCACGGTGGACCCGATCTCGGTGATCGAGTTCGCCAGGCCGCCCTCGATCAGCAGCAGCTGCGAGTGGCCACCGGAGACCAGCAGGGCGAGGCAGCGCTCCGGCAACGGGCCGTGCTGCAACGTGTCCGCGGCGACGTGGCCCGCGAGGTGGTTCACGCCGTAGAGCGGCTTGCCGAGCGCGGCGGCGTACGCCTTGGCAGCCGAGACGCCGACGAGCAGCGCACCCGCGAGGCCAGGACCCGCGGTGACGGCGATCGAGTGGATCTGGGAGAGCTCGACACCGGACGCGTCGAGCGCGCGGCGCATGGTCGGGACCAGCGCTTCGAGGTGCGCGCGGGAGGCGACCTCCGGCACGACGCCGCCGAAGCGGGCGTGCTCCTCGACGGACGACGCGACCTCGTCGGCGAGCAGTTCGAGCGAGCCGTCCGGACCGAGCCGGACGATGCCGAAGCCCGTCTCGTCGCACGAGCTCTCGATGCCGAGAATCAACCGGTCAGACACTTTGAGCAGGCCTTCCCATCGTGTACGCGTCGGCACCCGACGGCTGGTAGTAGCGGCGGCGCACGCCGAGGTGCTCGAAGCCGTGCGCCAGGTACAGGGCGATCGCGGGCTCGTTGTCCGTGCGGACTTCGAGGTACACCGGGACGCCGATCTCGTCCACGCGGGCGAGGAGGTCTCGCAGGAGCTTCTTGCCGATGCCCCTGCCCTGCCAGTGCTTGACCACCGCGATCGTGTGCACGCTGGCCTCGTACGGGCTGGCGGCGAGCCCCGCGTAGCCGATGAGCTCGTCGTCCGCGTAGGCGCCGAGGTAGTAGTGGCCGTTGTTCAGCTCGCTGTGGAACGCGTTCTCGCTCCACGGGTCCTCGCCGGGGAACAACGCCAGCTCGATCTCGTGACACCTGGGCACGTCGGCGTGCTGCAACGGCCCGAACGTGACGGTGCCGGTGGTCATGCCCTGGTCACCCGCTTGCGCCCGGTGGGCTCGACCGCGTCCGGGCGGCGCAGGTAGAGCGGGGTGAGCGCGGCCGGGCGGGCCTTCGCGAGCACCTCGGCGGCCGCGGCGGCGACCAGGCCCTCAGGGCTCGGATGCTGCACGCTCAGGAGGTCGAGACCCAGGATCTCCTGGTAGATCTCGGCGCCCTCACCGGTGGCGTGGTGCACGCCCAGCTTCGGCAGCTTCTCGGCGAGGTCTTGGGGGCGCTCGACGTGCGGGCCGTCGGTGCGGCGGCCGGCGGCGTCGTACGCGGCCCAGTAGACCTCCTTGCGGCGCGCGTCGGTCGCGACGAGCAGCGGGTGGCCGCTGGCGGCGTCCTTGGCGATCGCGTCCGTGGTGGCGACCGGGTAGACCGGGCGGTTGAGCGCCTGGCCGAGCGCGGCGGCGGTGGCGAGGCCGACCCGCAGGCCGGTGAAGGGGCCCGGGCCCGCGCCGACGACGATGGCGTCGAGGTCGGCGTAGGTCTTGCCGGCTTCTTCGAGCGAGTCGCTGATGTGCGGGGTGAGCAGCTCGCCGTGCGCCTTGGCGTTGAGCGTCACCCGCTTCGCGAGCAGGCGCGGCGGGGAGTCTGGCGCGAGTTCGACCACACCGGCGGTGACTGCGGGGGTGGCCGTGTCGACGGCGAGCACTAGCACGATTGTCCAGAGTAGTACGAGGTCGTGTCGGTCATCCGGCCGCCTCTTCTGGTCAACCGCCGAAGGCGATTCGGGCAGAAGCGGTGGCCGGATTAACCACAACACGACCAACACCTCGCAGATAGGAAGAGCGGAGGGGT
>NZ_JBEXPJ010000331.1:0-2442 GCF_040611995.1 Lentzea sp. NPDC006480 | reverse complement strand
GTGACGCCGGTCACGAAAGCACGAACTGCACCTGTTCACCCGTCTTGTGGTGCAATGTGCACCATGTCGTGGGAGCGTCCGTCCCGGCGGGTGCGTGAGCTGATCCGGCGTGGCGCCGAGATCGCACTCGATCCACCCTCCGAGTGGCTGGCCGAGCTGGACACGGCGACGCTGGCCGGGGAGAACCGCCGCCAGGTCGCCGAGGATCCGGTGCTCGCCGCCGCGTTGAAGCGCACGAACCGCTCGAACCTGCTCGGCTGGGCGTCGGCCAACGTCCGCGCGCCGGGAGAGCGCGTTCCCGCCGACCTGGGTGAGGCACCGCTGGCGTTCGCGCGCGACCTGATCCGCCGCGGCCTCGACGAGTCGGCACTCGACTCCTACCGCACCGGGCAGGGCGTCGCGCTGCGGCTGTGGATGCGGATCGTGTTCTCGCTGACGTCCGACCCGGACGAGCTGCGCGAGCTGACCGACGTGTCGTGCCGGTCGATCTCGGCGTTCGTGGACGACACCGTGGCCGCGATCGCGGTGCAGATGGCCCGCGAACGCGAACAGCTCACCCGCGGCACGCACGCCGAACGCCTGGAAACCGTGACCCTGCTGCTCGACGGCGCGCCGATCACGGCGTCCCGGGCGGAGCACCGCCTCGGCTACCGGCTCGGCGGCGAGCACACGGCCGCGATCGTGTGGAGCGACGACGCGCTGGGCGACCTCGACCGCGTGGCGGACGCGCTCGCGACAGCAGCCGCGGATCCACGCCCGCTGACCGTGCTGGCCAGCGCCGCCACCAGGTGGGTGTGGGTGCACGGCTCGCCGGACCTGGACGTGCTCCGTGCGGGCGTCGCGCGTTTCCCGGCCGTGCGGGTGGCGCTGGGGTCGAGTGGCCCGGACGCGGACGGATTCAGGCGTAGCCACCTCGACGCTCTGACGGTCCAGCGCATGCTCGCCCGGCTGGCGTCACCGCAGCAGCTCGCGACGCACGAGGAGGTCGAGCTGGTCGCGCTGCTCACCACGGACGCCGAGCGCGCCGACCGGTTCGTCCGGCGCACCCTCGGCGCGTTGATCGGTGATTCCGAGGCGGCCGAAGCCCTGCGAGCGTTCATCGCCGCTCAGTGCAACGCGACGACGGCGGCCGCTGACCTGTACGTGCACCGCAACACCCTGCTGCGCCGCCTGGCCCGCGCTTCGAAGCTGTTGCCGCGGCCGCTGGAGCAGAACCTCGTGCACGTCGGCGTGGCTCTGGAAGTCCATCGCTGGCGAGCGCAGTAACCCGGGAATTTCCATGCCTATGCATACGTTTTGGATGACGTGAAGAAGATCGGTTTTCTGTCCTTCGGCCACTGGTCGGACAGCGCGCACTCGCAGACGCGGTCCGCGTCGGACACGCTGCTGCAGTCGATAGACCTGGCCGTCGCCGCCGAGGAGCTGGGTGCCGACGGCGCGTACTTCCGCGTGCACCACTTCGCCCAGCAGCTCGCGTCGCCCTTCCCGCTGCTTGCCGCGATCGGCGCGAAGACGTCGCGCATCGAGATCGGCACCGGCGTGATCGACATGCGCTACGAGAACCCGATGTACATGGTCGAGGACGCCGGCGCGGCCGACCTCATCGCGGGCGGCAGGCTGCAGCTCGGCATCTCCCGGGGATCGCCCGAGCAGGTCGTCGACGGTTGGCGTTACTTCGGCTACGGCCCCTCGGAGGGTGAGACCGAGGCGGACATGGCCCGCAAGCACGCCGAGGTGTTCCTGAAGGTGCTGGAGGGCGAGGGTTTCGCCCGCCCGAACCCGCGCCCGATGTTCCCGAACCCGCCTGGGTTGTTGAGGCTGGAGCCGCACTCCGCTGGTCTGCGCGACCGCATCTGGTGGGGCGCCGGGTCGAACGGCACCGCGGCGTGGGCCGCTGAGCAGGGCATGAACCTGATGAGCTCCACGCTGAAGTTCGACGAGGGCGGCGCGCCGTTCCACGTGCAGCAGGCCGAGCAGATCCGGGCGTTCCGCAAGGCGTGGACCGAGGCCGGGTGGGAGCGTGAGCCGCGGGTGTCGGTGTCGCGCAGCATCTTCGCCATCACGACCGATTTGGACGACGCGTACTTCGGTGGGGACGGCGAGAGCCGCGACCAGGTCGGCTTCATCGACGGGCCGAACCAGGCGATCTTCGGCCGCTCGTACGCGGCTTCGCCCGACGTGCTGGTCGAGCAGCTGGCTGAGGACGAGGCGATCGCCGAGGCCGACACGGTGCTGCTGACCGTGCCGAACCAGCTCGGTGTCGACTACAACGTGCACGTGCTCGACAACATCCTCACGCACGTGGCTCCGGCCCTCGGCTGGCGCTGACGCGCTGGGCGATGGTCGGCTTGCGTCGCCGTACGAGCCGGGTTTCATCGCCGCTTCGCGACGATTGCGATTGAGGCTTGACTTTGAGCCTCTGACGAGACGCACGGTCTGGCT
>NZ_JBEXPJ010000330.1:0-2492 GCF_040611995.1 Lentzea sp. NPDC006480 | reverse complement strand
GGCTTGATCGCCTCGGCGAGGTGCTCGGGTTCGCCTTTCGCAGCCAGCGTCGCGGGGTCGACCGAGGCGACCGTGCCACTGCGGACGTCGACCACGTACAGCGCGTCCGGCGCCGGCAGGACGATCAGCCCGTCGCTGGCCGGCAGCACCGGCACCGGAGTGGAAACCCGTTCGGTGGCGCTGTCGACGCTGCTCAGCCGGCCGGTTTCCCGGTTGAGCACGAGGGCTGAGCTACCCCGTTGGGCGAGGCTCAACGTCGTACCGGCCTCGGCGACCGGCACGTGGGCCGCCACCTCGGCGGCAGCACCGTCCACCAGAGTCGCCTGGCCGGTCTGGCTGGACGCCAGCCAGGCCGTGCCGGCACGCATGCGCACCTGCGCGGTGTGATAGCCCGGTCCCACCACGAGAACCGCCGCGGTGATCGCTGCGACGGCGGTGAGCGCGGTCAGGAGCCGGGTACGTCGAGTCAGTGGTTTCATCGGTCAGTCGATCCCTTCCAGCAAGATCAAACTGAAGGAGTTGCCGGCCGCGACGGACATCACGCCCCGGTTGTACTCGCGAGGCACCGCAACAGCGCCGTCGCCCCACCCGATCGCGGTGCCGTCCGCCTTCACCGCCAAGACGTGTTCGTCGCGGCAGTCCATCGCGATCACACCGCTCTTCGCGTTCGGCGGCACGAGATACACGATGGAGCGGATGTCGCCCCAGCTGGCGACGGAACCGTTTGCCTTCAACGCCAAGCCGGCTCGTTGCCCCAGGGCAAGTGCACGCACATCACCAGTGGTGATCCTGGACGGCACCGGCGACTGACGATTCGAGACGTCGCCCCAGACGACGACGGAGCCGTCTGCCTTCAACGCCGCACTTGTGATCGGCCCGGCGGCGATCGCGACGACACCGCTGGACGCCTGCGCGGGTACTGCCGTCTGCCCATTTCCGTTGCTGCCCCAGGCGACCACGGAGCCATCAGCTCTCAACGCCATGCTGAGCGCCCACCCGGCGGCGATCGCCACCACACCACTTCGGGCAGCTTCCGGAACATCCGCCTGACCCCAGCGGCCGCCCCAGGCGACCACGGAGCCGTCCACCTTCAACGCCATGCTGTGCTCGTCCCCGGCGGCGATCGCCAGGACGCCGCTCAACGCCTGCGGGGGCACCGTCACCTGCCCTTGCTGGTTGTCGCCCCAGGCGACCACGGAGCCGTCCGCCTTCAACGCCAACGAGTGAGTGCGTGCCGCGTCGATCGCGATCACGCCGCTGTCGGCCGCCTTCGGAATGTCCAACTGGTGCAGGAAGTTGTCGCCCCAGCCCCTGACGGTGCCTCGTACGACGGTGAACGACTGGGCCGACTGCGCAGTCTGGTATCCCTTCGCGACGGTGAGCGCGACGGTGTATTCGCCCGGTGCGGTGAACGCGTGGTCGAACTCGGCGGTCGTCGCGGTCACCTCGGGTAGCCGCTGACCTCGCCTGGTCACAGTCCACTCCCACCTGTCCGGCTTCCGGGTGGTGTCAGAGCTGAAGTGCACCGACTCCCCGATCACCGGCCTGGGCCTGCGGACGTTGAGCGAGGTGATCCGCGGCGGAGGTCCCGGTGGCTCGACGGTCACCGTGGTCTCCGCTTCAGCCCGCGTGCCCGTGTCGAAGGTGGCAGTCGCGCGGACGGTGAAGACACCAGCCTCGGACCAGCTGTGCCGGACCGAAGAGCCGGACGCGTTGGTTCCGTCGCCGAAGGACCACTGGATGGTGGTGTCGGAGGCGGGCTGGAGCACGAAGGTCAGTTCGAACTCGTCGCCGGCGACACCGAGGTTGCCTGGTTCGACCACGATGGACGCCGTGGGACTCGGCGCCGGAACCGTCAGATCGGGCGGGCTGGTCTGGTGGGGCAGCCCCAGCCCGATCTCCGGATTCTCGTGGCCGACCTTCTTCATCTCGTCCGTCCGCGTGGACTGGTCCGGCGTCGGGGAGAGATCGTCCGCGGCCGGGTGCTCGGTGTACTTGGTGATCGTCCGCACGTCGCCCCACAAGTCGAGCACGCCGGCCCGATTTCCGTTGGGGTCGTTGAAGAAGACAAAGCCGTCGTGGGCGATCAGCTCGAACGGTGTCGGCTGCTCGAACAGCTGGCGCTGGGCGACCACGCGCGAGCCGACCAGGTCGACGATCGTGGCCTGACCGGTGGAGTAGTCGGGCACCACCGCGTGGTCGTCGACCTCGACCGGTTTTCCGAGCTCGGCACCGGCGGAACTGACCTGCACGGGCTCAGCACATGAATTCGTGTCGAAACCGCACGAGACCAGCTCGCCGCGGTGGGGAACCGCGATCAGCAGCCGGGGACGTGCGGTGGAGCCGCTGACGATCACCGCGTCGTCGGCGGGCAGATCGAGCTGGATCGTCTGGGTGGCCGCGCCGGTTTCGGGGTCGAGCAGTTCGGCTGTGCGGTGTTCGGGGTCGATCAG
The DNA here is from genome assembly GCF_040611995.1 of Lentzea sp. NPDC006480. Lineage (NCBI taxonomy): Bacteria > Bacillati > Actinomycetota > Actinomycetes > Pseudonocardiales > Pseudonocardiaceae > Lentzea > Lentzea sp. NPDC006480. Next base: position 39 of record NZ_JBEXPJ010000330.1, on the reverse strand, counting down.
TGCGGGCTGGTCGTGTGTGATCGTGAGGTGACTGTTCCT
>NZ_JBEXPJ010000329.1:0-2495 GCF_040611995.1 Lentzea sp. NPDC006480 | reverse complement strand
TACGACGAGAACGACGGCTTCTTCGACCACGTCGTGCCGCCGTATCCGCCGTCGTCCGCGGCGCAGGGACTGTCCAGTGTGGACGTCAAGGCCGAGCTGTACCCCGGCGGTGGCGGTTATGTGGCAGGAACGTACGGGCTGGGGCAGCGGGTGCCGATGCTCGTCGTCTCGCCGTGGAGCACCGGCGGCTACACGTGCTCCGAGGTGTTCGACCACACGTCGATCATCCGGTTCCTGGAGACGCGGTTCGGCGTGCGCGAGCCGAACATCTCGCCGTGGCGGCGCGCGATCTGCGGCGACCTGACGTCGGCGTTCGACTTCGGAGTCAGGAACACCAAGTCGCCAGCGCTGCCCGACACCACCGGCTACGCGCCGCCGGACCGCGACCGGCACCCCGACTACGTGCCGGTGCCGCCGCTGGTCGGGGCGATGCCCGTGCAGGAACGCGGATCGCGCCGGACCAGGCCGCTGCCGTACGAGCCGGTCGTCGACGCGTCGGTGAACGGCGGCAAGATCACGCTCAGCCTCACCGGTGGCACGAAGGCGGGTGCGCAGTTCTACATCACCGCGCAGAACCGCACCGACGGCCCGTGGACCTACACGACCGCGGCGGGCAAGCAGCTCTCGGACACCTGGAACACGGCGTACTCGCTGGGCGTCTACGACCTGACCGTCCACGGCCCCAACGGTTTCCTCCGAGAGTTCAAGGGCAGCGCGGCCGCCGCCGAGGTGACCGCGCGCCAGTCGGGCTGCAACCTCGTGCTGCGGTTCACGAACGCGGCCACCGCGACGCGGCACCTCAAGGTCGCGAACGCGTACGGCGGCTCGATCAGCGTGACGGTGCAGCCCGGCCGGACCGTCACGCGCATCATCGAGCTGACGAAGTCCAAGCGGTGGTACGACATCTCGGTGGTGTCCACCGAGGACACCGGCTACCTGCGCCGGTTCGCCGGTCACGTGGAGACCGGCGCGCCCGGCGTCAGCGACCCGGCGATCCGGACGGCGTGACCGCCCGGCTGTGCGAGAACCGCAGCTCGCTGTCCACGACGGGCAAGCGCCGCAACAGCTTCACGTCGCTGAAGTAGCTCATCGACGTGAGCCACGGCGCCCGCTCGCCCTGTCGTGGCAGCTGGTCGACGACGCGCTGGAGGTATCCCGCGCCGAAGTCCAGGAACGGGCGGGTCGGCGCTTCCGGGTCGGCGACCACCGGGCGGGCGGTGTCGTGGCCGTGCGCGTCCATGTGCGCGAGCAGCCGGCAGAAGTGCTCGCACAGCAGGCCGATCTTGAGCGTCCACGACGAGTTCGTGTACCCGATGGCGTAGGCGAAGTTCGGCACGCCGGACAGCATCATCCCCTTGTACGCCAAGGTGTCCGGCAAATTCACGGTCTCGCCGTCGACCGTCAGGGTCATGCCGCCGAACGCCTGCACGTTGAGCCCGGTCGCGGTGATCACGATGTCGGCGTCGATCGTGCGGCCGGACGCCAGTTGCACCCCGGTCTCGGTGAACGTCGAGATCCGGTCGGTCACCACGGACGCCTTGCCGCGGCTGATGGCCTTGAACAGGTCGCCGTCCGGCACAACGCAAAGCCGTTGGTCCCAAGGGTTGTACGGCGGGTTGAAGTGCTCGTCGACCGGATAGCCCTCCGGCAGCAGTTTCGCGTTGAACCGCCGGATCAGCCGCCGCGCCGCGTTCGGGAAACGCTGGGAGAACCGCCAGGTCAGCTGCTGCTGCACGATGTTCTTGCGCCGGGTGAGCGCGAACGCGCGCTCTTCGCTGAACACCTTGCACAGCAGATTGCGGATCGGATCCTGCGCCGGCAACGGCAGGACGTACGTCGGGGTGCGCTGCAACATGGTCACGTGGCCGGCCTGAGGAGCCATGGCCGGCACGATCGTCACCGCCGTCGCGCCCGACCCGATCACGAGCACGCGCTTGCCCGCGTAGTCGAGGTCCTCCGGCCAGTGCTGCGGGTGCACGATCTGCCCTTGGAACCGTTCCCTGCCCTCGAAGTCCGGCGTGTAGCCCTCGTCGTAGCGGTAGTAGCCACCCGCGCAGAACAGCCACGAGCAGGTCACCGTCTCGCGTTCGCCGTTCTTCTCGACCTCGACGGTCCAGTGCGCGTGCTCGGACGACCACGCCGCGGCGACCACCTTGGAGTTGAACCGCACGGCCTGGTCGATGCCGTGTTCCGAGGCGGTTTCCTTGAGGTAGGCGAGGATCTTGCCCGCGCCCGCGATCGAGTCCTCGTCGCGCCACGGCTTGAACTCGTAGCCGAACGTGTGCAGGTCCGAGTCCGACCGGATGCCGGGGTAGCGGAACAGGTCCCACGTGCCGCCGATCGCCCCGCGCGCCTCGAGGATCGCGTACTTCTTCCGCGGGTGCTCGCGCTGCAGGTAGTACGCGGCGCCGAGGCCCGAGATACCCGCGCCGACGATGAGGACGTCGAGGTCAGCCATGTACTCATAGTGGCCGGGTGACGCCGGTCACGAAAGC
>NZ_JBEXPJ010000328.1:0-2570 GCF_040611995.1 Lentzea sp. NPDC006480 | reverse complement strand
AGGAGATCAGCCGGGCGGCGTCGTCCGGCTGACCCCAGCGCTTCAACGGCATCCGCTCGTTCACGAACTCCGCGAGCTCCGGCCCTGCCCACCCCATGTCGGTCAGCGAGGCGACGAAGTCCACCACGGCCCGCCCCCGCGCAAGTCGTTTGACCACATCGGGTCCGGCGGGCAGCTCACCAGCGGGACCGACCAATGTGGACGGCTCCGTCCGGGCGAGCGCCGCGTACTCCGTTTCGGCCAGCTCGACCAGATCGTGCAGCCTGCGCGGCAAGCGATCCGCCTCGGTCCGGTCCGTCACCCACTGCTCCAAAGCGTCCACCAACGACGTCAGCAACCGCGCCTGCCCCCGTTGGTGCAGAGCCAGATCCGGCCGCAGCAACACGAACCTCCGGTGCACGAACTTCAGCACCTGCACCTCGTGCCACTGCTGCACGGCCAGCACGACGTGTCCGGACCGCGGCGTCGGCTCCTCGATCACCCCGACCGCGTCCACGAGCCGCCGCGTCCACCGCGCGCTGAACCCGGCGACCGCCTGCTCCGCCTCGACCGACCCGTCGAACGGCACCGCGAGCAGCCCGTCCACGAGCTCCTTGCTGACCTTCCGCACCGCCAGCGCGAACGCCTCGTCGCTCATCACCCACGAGTCCTTCAGGTGCATGCGCCGGCGCAGCGTCTCCAGCGACCGCCCCGGCATCCGGATCTCGTGGGCGAGCTCGTCGTCGCTCAGCCCGGCGAGATCCAGCGCCTGCGCCTGCCAGGTCCCCAGCTCCGCCGCCACCGTCGCGTGCTGCAACACCCCGACCCGGTGGAAGTCCTCCAGGTCGTGGATGGCGTAGGCGATGTCGTCCGCCGTGTCCATGACACTCGCCTCAACGGTCTGCTGCCACGCCTCGATCCGCCCGTCGAACGGCTCGCGCGCCTGCCGCAGGTCGTTGATCTCCGTGACGTACGCCGAGAACTTCGAGCTTCCGGTCCCCGGCATCTCCTCCGGCTCGGACGCACCCCGCGGCGCGACCTCCATGCCGAGCGCCTGGTGCCGGGTCCACGGGTACTTCAACATCGCCGCCCGCACCGCCACGGTCAGGTCGAGCCCGAGTGCCTTGGGCCCCCGCACATCCGTGGTCGTCACGATCCGGAACGACTGCGCGTTCCCCTCGAACCCGTCCGGCAGCCCGAACCGGTGCCGCGCCAGCCGGTCCAGCACCTGCTCGCCGAGGTGCCCGAACGGCGGGTGCCCCAGGTCGTGCGCCAGCGCCGCCGCCTCCACCACGTCCGGGTCGCACCCGCCGAGCTTCTCCAGCACCGCGGTCAGCTCGGGCCGGCTGGTCAAGCGTTCCGCGATGGCGCGGGCGGCTTGGGCCACCTTCAGGCTGTGGGTGAGCCGGTTGTGCACGAGCAGACCGGATCCCGTGGAGCTGACCACCTGCGTGACACCGCCGAGCCTCGCGAAGAACGGCGAGCTGGCCACCCGGTCGCGGTCGACCCGGAAGGGGTTCGTGGCGAGGTCGGCGGTCCGGCCCACGCCAGCGGACCGGCGGGCGGTGCGGTGCTCGTTGTGCATGGCAGAGAAGGTACCGGGCAGCCACGAGCGTCCGGGTACGGAAGGCATCGGACAGGCACGAGCCTGCGGGTGGGGAAGGTATCGGACGGGCACGAGGCTGTGGCGGCCCACGCGTCTTCCTCATTGCGCGGCGAAGATGACCATGGTTTCGTGACACCTCCCCGTCGCCCGTAGCGGAAATGACTACTAGAGGGAGCAGCGGCCGAATCAGGCCACTGTTCACCCGGTCGAGTGAGGGCCCGGGCCTGGGGCGGGGCCGGACAGACAGGAGTGAGGATGAGCAGGACGCCGATCCGTCTCTACATGTCCATGTCCCTCGACGGGTACATCGCCGGGCCGGACGACAGAGCGGGCCAGGAGCTCGGGCGCGACGGCGGGCGGCTCTTCAACTGGCTCGACGACCGGATGTCCCCCGGGATCAACGGTCAGGTGGTCGGCGAGGCGATGGCGACCGGCGCGCTGATCTCCGGGCGCCGGACGTTCGAGCTGGCCGGCGGGTGGAACGGCGACCACCACGACGGCGTTCCGATCAACGTTCTCACCCACCGGCCCGACAGCTTCGCCGAGCCTCCCGCGGGCACGAAGTTCTTCAGCGACGTCAACGCGTGTGCCGACGAGGCCCGCGAAGCCGCGGGAGATCGAGCCGTGATGGTCCACGGCGCGGGCGCGGCGCAAGCCTTGCTGGCCGCCGGGCAGCTCGACGAGCTCGAACTGCACGTCGTCCCGGTGCTGCTGGGCGGTGGACGCCCGCTGTTCGAACCGATCGGACTCGGGCAGGTCGAGCTGGAACTCGTCCGCCACCTCGAAGGGCGGGACGCCTTTCATCTGCGCTACCGCGTCGTCCACCCGTCCTGAAACGTGAAAAAGCCCTGCGGGGAGCGCGTGAAGCGCTCAACCCGCAGGGCTAAATTAAGTTCGGCGGCGACCTACTCTCCCACACCGTAACCAGTGCAGTACCATCGGCGCAGAAGGGCTTAACTACCGGGTTCGGAATGGGACCGGGTGT
>NZ_JBEXPJ010000327.1:0-2590 GCF_040611995.1 Lentzea sp. NPDC006480 | reverse complement strand
CATTGACCATATCGACCTCGCCAGTCAGCGTGACCACGACGACGCCGTTCTCGACAGAGACCTTCGTCTGCGCAAGCTGCGGGCTTCCCGCCTGGGTTGCGGTCTTCGATGACGAAGCTGGCCTTGGTCGTGACCGGGGCTCCGGGCGTGCGCACGTAGTCGAGGCCGCGGAAGTCCGCGCGCACCTCGCGTGAGGTGATGCGCGTCCGGACGTATCCGCGCCGGTTGTTGAAGAACTTCACGTGCGGGTTCTCGGCCAGGATCGCGGGCGTCTCCGGCCGGGTCTCCGAACCGTCACCCCCGGACGTGACCGACGTCGACACCAGCTCGGTCGCGACGGTCCTGGAACTCGGGTCGTTCCAGCGTTCCTTGACCTCCGCAGCCCACGCCGCGTGCACATCTCCAGTCAGCACAACGGTGTTGCGCGTGTGGCAGAACCCGCCGGCCACCCGGTCGCGGTTCGCCGCGTAGCCGTCCCACGCGTCCATGTTGTTCGACTCACCGGCACCGGGCGTGAAGTCGAGCTGCGAGAAGAACACCTGCTGTCCCAGCACGTCCCACCGCGCGTGCGAGCGCCGCAGTCCGTCGAGCAGCCACTTCTCCTGCGCGGCACCGGTGATCGAGCGCGTCGGGTTCAGCCGCTCCGGGCACGACTTGAGCCCGTCACCGCACGCCTGGTCGTCGCGGTACTGCCGGGTGTCGAGCATGTGGAAGTTGGCGAGCCCGCCCCACTGGATGCGCCGGTAGAGCTGGATGTCGATGCCGGACGGCTTGTTCCGGATCGGCATGTTCTCGTAGTACGCCTGGAACGCCGCCGCCCGCCGCGCCAGGAAGTTCGGCTGCGGGATCTCCGGCTTCTCCGGGATCTCGTCGGCCCAGTTGTTGTCGACTTCATGATCGTCGAAGACCACGAGCCACGGCGCGACGGCGTGCGCTTCCTGCAGATCAAGATCGGTCTTGTACTGCGCGTGCCGCTGCCGGTAGTTCGCGAGCGTCTCGGTCTCCGGCCCCTCGTGGTCACGCGGGTTGCCGCCGGGGATCGTGTAGACGCCCTTCTTGTACTCGTACTGGTAGTCGCCGAGGTGCAGCACCAGGTCCGGCTGGTCCTCGGCCATGCGCCGGTACGCGGTGAAGTAGCCGTGCTCGAACTGCGAGCAGGAGGCGAACGCCATCGTGAGCCCGCTGCCCATCGCCCAGGGTGCCAACGCCGTGCGCGTGCGGCCGGTACGAGAGATGTGGCCCTCGGTGGAGAAGCGGTAGAAGTACTCGCGGCCGGGCAGCAGACCGCGCACGTCCACGTGGACGCTGTGGCCGAACTCCGGCCGGGCGTGGGCGGTGCCGCGGCGGACGACGAGCCGGAACCGCTCGTCCAGGGCGATCTCCCACTTCACCTCGACGACGCGGGACGGCATGCCGCCCATGCCGTCCTCCGCGAGCGGGGTGGGTGCCAGACGGGTCCACAGGACCACGCCGTCGTAGGTCGGATCGCCGGAAGCGACGCCGAGCGTGAACGGGTCGGACAGCCTGTCCGACCCGGCGCCGACGGTGGTGAGCGCAAGTCCCCCGATGAGGAGTGCGCGTCGCGTCACTCGAGTCATGGTGAGACCCTCACCCACCAGGGTGGATACCAGGTGAACGTTTCCCCTAAAGCCTGTGAAGCCCTGGAACTCGGTCCTCCACCGCGAAGGACGCCTTGGTGCGGACGGGCGAACCCGGCCGGGTCACGAAGTCGAGCCCGCGGAAGTCCGACCGCAGCTCGTCAGGCGTGAACCTGGTCAGCGTGTAGCCCCGCCGGTTGTTGAAGTACTTCACGTGCGGGTTCTCGCGCAGCCACGCCCCGGTGTCCTCGTACTCCTCGGAGCCGTCGCCACCAGCGGAGACCGAGGTGGTCACCAGTTCGGTCGCGAGCGTTTTCGACGACGGGTCGTCCCAGCGCTGCTTGACCTCCGCGCCCCACGCCGCGTGCACGTCACCGGTGAGCACGACCGGGTTCCGCACGTCCGCGAACCGCGCCACCACCCGATCGCGGTCGGCGGCGTAGCCGTCCCACGCGTCCAGCAGGAACTTGTCCTCGTCGCCGGGGATGTAGTCGTACTGCGAGAAGAACACCTGCTGCCCGAGCACGTCCCAGCGCGCCTGGGAGCTGCGAAACCCGTTGAACAGCCAGTTCTCCTGCTCGTCGCCGAGCATCGTGCGCTCGGGAGCGAGCCGTTCGGGGCACAGCTGCAGCCCGTCCCCGCAGGCCTGGTCGGTCCGGTACTGCCGGGTGTCGAGCATGTGGAACGTGGCCAGCGAGCCCCACTTGATCCGCCGGTACAGCCTTGGTGACCTGCGGATCGGCATGTTCTCGTAGTACGCCTGGAACGCCGCCGCCCGGCGCTTGGCGAAGTCCCGCTGCGGGGTGTCCGGTTGCAGCCCCGCCCAGTTGTTCGCGATCTCGTGGTCGTCCCACACGACCGCCCACGGCGCGGCGGCGTGCGCTTCCTGCAGGTCCGGGTCCTGCGCCCCGGTGTCGGGATCGATCGTCGTGACCACGCACCGCGCCCGCTTCTTGAACATGCCGATCACCACGTCGCCGGCCACCAGCGCG
>NZ_JBEXPJ010000326.1:0-2830 GCF_040611995.1 Lentzea sp. NPDC006480 | reverse complement strand
CCTCACCCCCACGCCATTGACCGCGGGCGACCACACCCTTCGCGTTTCCTACCGCCCGATCGCGGGCTCCTACAAGGGTGACGCGGTGTACCGGGCTCGCGGTCGTGCCGGGCGTCGCCCACGCCCAGGACGCCAGCTGCTACGACACCACCGCACCCCTGACCGTGGAGGAACAGCGGCTCGACGACACGCTCGTGGCCGGTGGTCCCGCCGTCGGTCCCGCGCTGGTGAAGCTCGCCGGGTTCGACGGCCGCGTCACCGATTTCACCGCGAAGCTCTGCCGGCAGGTCGTGCTGAAGCAGGCCCAGCAGTTCGCCGAACGCGAGGGCAACGCGCTGTGGAAGGCCGCGGTCGCCCGTGCGCAGAGCAGCAAACCGTTGGCACACGACGCTTACGACGACCGCCCGCTCTACTGGGCGCGCCTGCAGCTCTCCACCGCGTTGCGCCAGTGGAAGCCGCGGTTCGCGCTGTCGGTGCACGACCGCGCTCAGCTGATCCAGCAGTTCGACTGGGCCTCGCGCGGGCTGAGCGACTCGGCGTTCCCGGTGAAGCCCGGCGTCCGCAAGATCGCGGTGACCGGCTTCGACCCGTTCCAGCTCACCGGAACCAACGTGCGGCGCGCCAACCCGGCCGGTGCGGCGGCGCTGCAGCTCGACGGCCGGGAGATCACCACGCCCACCGGCAAGGTCGTGCTGCAGGCCGCGGTGCTACCGGTGCTGTGGGGCGGGTTCGACGAGGGGATCGTCGAGCAGTTCTACGGAAAAGCCCTGGAGCAGAAGCCGGACGCGTTCGTGACGATCAGCCAGGGCAGGCCCGGCAAGTTCGACATCGAGCGGTGGGCGGCGCGCTGGCGTGGCGGCTCGGCGGACAACAACAACGTCGGCTCGTACGGCAGCGTCCCCGATGCAGCTGGGTGGCCGCAGCCGTCGAACGAGTTCATCGAGACTTCGCTGCCGTTCCAGAAGATGATCGACGCGGGCACCGGCCCGTTCCCGGTGGTGCTCAACCGCAGCTTCTGCGAGTGGGTGATCGTCGGCTCGCAGCAGGACTGCCGCACCGATGACCCGACACCGGGCCGTGTCGCGGCTGTCGGCGGTGGCGGGAACTACCTCTCCAACGAGAGCATGTACCGGGCCAACCGGGTGCGAATCGGTTACGGCGCAACGAATGTCCTCGGTGGACACCTCCACACGCCGGTGCTCGGACAGCCCGCCGACCCGGCCGCGCTGACCGACCCGGCGTTCGAAAAGCAGCGTCGGGACATCGCCGATCAGGTCAAGGCCCTAGTCTCTCTGGTGTGAATCGTGTGCGGCTGGCGGTGGGAATCATCCTGAGCGCGTTTGCTCTGAGCAGCTGCGCGATCCAGGTCGGAGGTCAGGCCGTACCCGGCCCGATGCCGTCCACCGCCGCCGCGGACGCACCGACGCTGCCGAAAGTGGGGCAGTGCATGAACTCCTCGGAGCTCAAGCCGGTCGACTGCGCCGCGAGCCACGACGCCGAGGTCATGAACCTCGGCGAGCTGACCGGTCTCTCGTCGAGCTATCCGGACACGCAGGCGCTGCGCAAGGCCGCGCTGCCGCCGTGCTACGCGGCGATCAACGACTACCTGGGCAGCGCGGACGCCGGCGCGACCCGTCTGCAGGTGTGGGCGTTCTGGCCGAACGAGGCGAGCTGGAAGAAGGGTGACCGGTGGCGGCTGTGCACCGTCGTCGAGCTCACCCCGGACGGAAAAGCCCTGCCCCGCAAGGGAATCCTCAAGGGAGTCCTGAAGGGTTCTGCGTTCAACACGTACCAGATCTGCCTCGGCGGTTCGCCCTCCAAGGACCCGGACGTGAAGCCGGTGGCGTGCAACGGCGCGCACATGGCAGAGGCCGTGCCGGGTGGCATCGTGCCGCTGGGCAAGTTCAGCGACCCCACGCCGTCCAAGGACCAGATGAGCGCGATCGCCAAGGACAAGTGCACCAAGGCCGTGCAGGACTACGTGGGCTCGGACAAGCGCACGGACGTCTTCCCGGCGTGGCGCATGCCCGGTTCCCAGGGCTGGTCAGAGGGTTGGACTTACGCCATCTGCTACGCGGAGGCCACCAGGGCCTTCAACGGCACTCTCCTCGGCATCCGCGACAACCCGCTCCCGAACTGATCCGGCGACCACGACCATCAGCACGGCGGCCAGGGAAAGCACCAGCATCGCGATTCCCGCAATCCCCACGGCACACCTCCCTCTCCTCCGTTGACGATCTTGGTGATCGCCGTCACACAACTAAGACGTTCCCGGAGAGGGGCAGGTTCATTCCTGCGTCAAGACCATTTTCGGAAGTTGTGGAGAAGTCGCCGAGCAGTCCCCAGGGCTGTCCACAGCTATCCACAACATGTGCACAGAGCCGTCCACACCTGTGGACAACTTCGTCTCAAATGGACGGTGAGCTGCACTGACTCAGAGAAAATTGCTGCACAGGACCACACCGGCGGCGGTACCGATGGCTAAACCGACGACGAACACGAGCGTGTAGCGCCACCACGGCGTGCGGGCCGGCGGGGCGGGCGGCACCGGGTAGTAGCGCACGATGCCTGTCGTCGGCCCGACCTCGACGTCCCGTTTCGAGCCGTCGTAGTGGAGTCCCCCGAGGAAGTCCTCGTCCTGCGTCACACCTCAGTGATACCTCACCCAGGCGACCCAGTCACTCTCCGCACCTGCTTGAAATGCACGCGGGGGCCCCGCGTTTCCTCCTTAGGAACAGGAGCGCCCCCCCCAGCGGCGGCCGTGTGACAGCGCGCCGCTCAAGCAGCCGCCGCCGTGAAGTGCGTCGGGGTGGAGGCCTCACCCCCTCAA
>NZ_JBEXPJ010000325.1:0-2837 GCF_040611995.1 Lentzea sp. NPDC006480 | reverse complement strand
CCGTGCACTCGCTGTCGAAGTCGTCCTCGCTGGCGGGGTACCACCAGTGCTACCGGGAACCACTTCGCGCGCAGGCCGGCACTGTTCCGTGCAGGTCCGCGTTGTTCTTTCGCCGCGTCTGAAGCCGAACTCCGGGTCGGCGGAGGTCACCGAGCCGTGACTTCTCGCACCGAGGCGTCCGCGCCGTGTGTCTCTTGTGGACGCTCAACGCCGGTCGGCGATCTGGAGGGCCGCTGGTCAATCCACGTCGGCGAGCTGGCCGTGGTGTTCCACCACCGGCCGTTGAGGGAGTTCACCCCTGAGCTAACCCTTGGTCAGCACGTCGAACGCGTGCTTGCGGTGCTCCGCGAACAGCTTCAGCGCACCGTCCACATTGCCCAGCCGCAACGCCGCCACCAGGTCGCGGTGCTCCGCGCGGATCTGCTCCAGGTAGCCGTCGGTGCTGACGCCGACCCGAGTGATCAGGAACAGGTGCACCTGCGACCGGATCGCCTCCCAGGCCTGCCGCAGCCGTGCGTGGTGTGCGGCGGCGTAGACGGCGTCGTGGAACGCGATGTCGCAGCGCACCATCTCGTGCGGCGTGCCGGCGCGGTCCATCGCGGCCGAGGCCTTTTCGATCAGCGTCATGTCCGCGTCGGTGGCCTGGTCCACGACCCGGCGGACGGCCAGGACCTCCAGGGCGCCGCGCAGGCTGTCCAGTTCGGCCACGTCCTGCAACGACAGCGCGGTCACGGTGGCGCCTCGGTGCCACTCGGTGTGCACGAGGCCCTCGCGTTCGAGCTTCTGCAGCGCCTCGCGCACCGGGCCGCGGCTGACCTCCAACGCCTCCGACAGCTCCTGCTCGCGCAGGGCCTCGCCCGGCGCGTAGCGGCCGTCGAAGATCGCCTCGCGGATCTCGTCAGCGACCTCGGTGCTCAGACCTCGGCGGCGAGCTGGACCCATCTTCGTCATGTCGCAATGTTAACAAGACCACAAGTTGCCATCTTGTCTTAATGTTAACATTCCTACATGCCGAACATCCCCCGTTTTCACCTCGCCATGCCGGTCGACGATCTCGACGCCGCCCGCCGCTTCTACGGCGAGACGCTCGGCCTCGAGCAGGGCCGCAGTTCCGACACGTGGATCGACTGGAACCTGCACGGCCACCAGTTCGTCACGCACCTCGCACCCGAAAAACAGGAGCAGGTGCACAACCCGGTCGACGGCCACGACGTGCCGGTGCCCCACTTCGGCCTGGTCCTGACCGTCGACGAGTTCGGGAAGCTCGCCGGCCAGCTCCAGGAAGCGGGCACGAAGTTCGTGATCGAGCCGTACGTGCGGTTCCAGGGCGAGCCCGGCGAGCAGTGGACGATGTTCCTGCTGGACCCGGCCGGCAACGCGCTGGAGTTCAAGGCCTTCGCGGACGACTCCCAGGTGTTCGCGAGCTGAACCCCCAAGCCCAGGTAAAAATCTTGCACAACGCGCAAGTTTCGGTAGCGTGGGAGGTGACGCCGAGCCACGACCCGGTCACCCCGGGTCAGAGGGGAAGAGGCCACCATGACCACGGCAGAGCGGCAGCGCAGCGCGCAGGAGCTCATCCGCCCGCAGCTGCCCGCTGAGCTCACCCAGCGCGGCAAGTGCCCGTTCGACCCGGCCACTGGGCTGACCGAGCTCAGCCGGCAGGGGCGGATTCACCGCATCGAGCACAACGGCGAGACGGTCTGGCTCGTCACCGGGCACGAGGAGGCGCGCGCCGTCCTCGCCGACCCGCGGATGAGCTCGGACCGCATCAACAGCCCACGGGCGCGCCGGCTCATCTCGCCGGAGCTGCACGCCAAGATGTTCCCGCCGGAGCGGCGAGCCGGGTCGTTCATCTTCATGGACGCCCCCGAGCACACCCACTACCGCAGGCTGCTGACCGGCCAGTTCACCGTGCGCCGGATGCGCGACCTGGCACCGCGCATCCACGAGATCGTCACCGCGCAGCTCGACGCGATGATCGAGAAGGGCGCGCCCGCGGACCTCGTGCGGGACTTCGCGCTGCCGGTGCCGTCACTGGTGATCTGCGAGCTGCTGGGCGTCGACTACGGCGACCGCGAGGAGTTCCAGCGCCGCACGTCCAAGCTGCTCAGCCTGAAGACCACGATCGACGAGCAGATCGAGGTCGGCACCCAGCTGCGGCAGTTCATGCAGGTGCTCGTCCGCGCCAAGCAGCGCGACCCCGGCGACGACCTGCTGTCCGGGTTGATCCGCGACACCGAGCTCACCGAGGAAGAACTCGTCGGCATCTCGAACCTGCTGCTCATCGCGGGCCACGAGACCACGGCGAACATGCTCGCGCTCGGCACGTTCGCGCTGCTCGAACACCCCGAGGAGTTCACGAAGCTCAAAGAGCACCCGGAGCTGACCGAGAACGCGGTCGAGGAGCTGCTGCGCTACCTGTCGATCATCGCCATGGGTGTCGCCCGGCACGCCAAGGCGGACGTCGAGATCGGCGGCGCCACCATCCGCGAGGGGGAGACCGTCGTGGTGTCGGTGCCCGCCGTCAACCGCGACGAGAGCCAGTACCCGGACCCGCACGAGCTGCGCGTCGACCGGCCGCGCGGGCACCACGTCGCGTTCGGGCACGGCATCCACCAGTGTCTAGGCCAGCAGCTGGCTCGCGTGGAGATGACCATCGGCTTCACCGAACTGGCGCGCAGGCTGCCGACGCTGAAGCTGGCCGTGCCCGCCGACGAGGTGCCGCTGCGCACCGACATGTCGATCTACGGCGTGCACTCCCTGCCGGTGAAGTGGTAGCCGGGGCGCAGGATCCTCACGCCGTTCAACGACTCCAGCGACGCGAGCCGGATGTGCGA
>NZ_JBEXPJ010000324.1:0-2908 GCF_040611995.1 Lentzea sp. NPDC006480 | reverse complement strand
TGTTCCGCGACCGCGTCCACTGTGGGCAGTTCGAGGAACAACGTGTGCGGCACCCGGAAGCCCCGCCGGGCGCCGACGGGTACTTCGGCGCCTTCGGCGGCCGGTTCGTCCCGCAGGCGCTCGTCGCGGCCGTCGACCAGGTCGCCGCCGAGTACGAGCGGGCCAAGACCGATCCCGCCTTCGTCGCGCGGTTCGAGGACCTGCTCGCCCACTACGTCGGCCGGCCGAGCGCGCTCACCGAGGCGCCGCGGTTCGGCGAGCACGCCGGGGGTGCGCGGGTCTTCCTCAAGCGCGAGGACCTGAACCACACCGGCTCGCACAAGGTGAACAACGCGCTGGGCCAGGCACTTCTGGCCCAGCGGATGGGCAAGACCCGCGTCATCGCCGAGACCGGTGCGGGGTCGCACGGCGTGGCGACCGCCACCGCGTGCGCGCTGACCGGCCTGTCCTGCACCGTCTACATGGGAGAGACGGACATGCGCCGCCAGGCGGTGAACGTGGCGCGGATGGAACTGCTCGGCGCCGAGGTCGTCCCGGTGACGTCCGGCTCGCGCACGCTGAAGGATGCCATCAACGAGACGTTCCGCGACTGGGTCGCCCGCACCGAGGACACGCACTACCTGTTCGGCACGGTCGCGGGGCCGCACCCGTTTCCCGCCATGATCCGGGACTTCCAGCGCGTCATCGGCGTCGAGGCGCGCCGGCAGCTGCTCGACCGGACCGGGCGGCTGCCCGACGCGGCGATCGCCTGCGTCGGCGGCGGTTCCAACGCGATCGGCCTGTTCCACGCGTTCCTCGACGACTCCGACGTCCGGCTGATCGGCTGTGAAGCCGCCGGGCACGGCGTGGAGAGCGGCGAGCACGCGGCCTCCCTGACGGCCGGCGAACCGGGAGTGCTGCACGGTTCCCGTTCCTACGTGCTGCAGGACGACGAAGGCCAGATCCGCGAAGCCTGGTCGATCTCGGCCGGGCTCGACTACCCCGGCGTCGGACCGGAACACGCGCACCTGCACGAGTCCGGCCGCGCCGAGTACCGCCCGGTCACCGACGAGGAAGCGATGCACGCGTTCCGGCTGCTCGCCACGACCGAGGGCATCGTCCCGGCGATCGAGAGCGCCCACGCGCTGGCGGGCGCGCTGGAGGTCGGCCGGGAGCTCGGCCCCGACGCCGTGGTGCTGGTGAACCTCTCCGGCCGCGGCGACAAGGACCTCGACACCGCCGCCGTCCACTTCGGACTCGGGAGCGCGCGATGAGCGGGAACATCAAGCTGCTCGACGACGTTCTCGCGCAGGCGAAGCAGGCCGGGCGGGCGGCACTCGTCACCTACCTGCCCGCCGGGTTCCCGACCGTCGGCGACGGAATCGCCGCGATCCTCGCGACCTGCGCCGCCGGGGCGGACGTCGTCGAGGTCGGCCTGCCGCACAGCGACCCGGTGCTGGACGGCCCGGTGATCCAGACGGCGGACGACATCGCCCTGCGCGGCGGGGTCCGGATCGCGGACGTCCTGCGCACGGTGCGGGAGGTCCACACCGCCACGGGCAAGCCCGTGCTGGTGATGTCGTACTGGAATCCCGTGTCGCGCTACGGAATCGAGCGTTTCGCCCGTGAACTGGCCGAAGCCGGCGGCGCGGGTTGTGTGCTGCCGGACCTGCCGGTGAGCGAGTCCGCGCCGTGGCGCCGGCAGGCCGAGCAGCACGACCTGGCGACCGTGTTCGTGGTCGCGCCGAGCAGCACGGACGCCCAGCTCGCCGAGACCGCCGCGGCCGGCACCGGGTTCGTCTACGCGTCCGCGCTCATGGGCGTCACCGGGACCCGTGACTCGGTGGACGCGGCAGCCGCCGTCCTCGTGCGGCGGCTGCGCGCGGTGACCGAGTTGCCGGTCTGCGTCGGAATGGGCGTGTCGGACGAGCAGCAGGCGGCCGACGTCGCTGGGTTCGCCGACGGTGTGATCGTCGGATCCGCCCTGGTCAGCACGCTCCTGGACACGGCGGGCACGGCAGCGCTCACCGAGCTCACCGCGCGACTCGCGGCCGGCGTGCGCTAGCTGGTCTGGAACCGCAGCAGGCCCTCGACCCCGGCGAGGAACGTGTCGCCGACCTCGGTCGCGTCGGTCAGGCAGCCCGCCGCCATGGCTCCGTCGCGGAGCATGACGAAGTGCCGGCCCGCCGACGCGGCCGAGTCCTCGTCGATCAGCGCGAACAGGTCGGAGATGGTGGTCTGGAACCACGCGCGGTGGTCGAGAACGGTCTTGAGCACCGGGTGCGCGCGGTCCGGGTACTCCGCCGCGGCGTTGAGGAAGGCGCAGCCGCGGAACCCGGCCGAGGAGATCCCGGCCGCGATGGCGCGAGCGATGGCGCGCAGGACGTCGGCCGCGGGCAGGCCACTGCCGAGAGCCTGCTCGAACTGGTCGCGCTCCAGCTGGGCGACCGTCTGGAGGTAGGCGACGACGAGCTCTTCCTTGCTCGCGAAGTGCCGGTACAACGTCGCGCGGGTCACCTTCGCCTCCGCGACGATCCGGTCGATCCCGACGGAGTGGATGCCCTCGGCGTAGAAGATCTGGGTGGCGGTCGCGAGCAGGCGCTGGCGCGCTTCGGAGACCTGACCGCGGACGTTGTGCACCATCGCGTCAACGGTAGCAGACAGAACGGTCGGTCACGCAGGACCGAACCACCGGCCGCGACGGCGGAACGCGGAATTCCACAATGGACAATTTCCCCGGCAATGGCGTTCAACTGGATACCGCAAACCCCACTTGAACGCCGTCTTTCAACGAGTCGCCGACCTGCACAAGTGTGTTCCTATACCGGAACTCCCGATGTTCGACAAGGTTCATATTCAGGCCTGGGCAAGGGGCTCACCGCCTCCAGCCTCGGCCAGTAGCTCACCTCGCGCGGCCTGCGGGTGACGA
>NZ_JBEXPJ010000323.1:0-2967 GCF_040611995.1 Lentzea sp. NPDC006480 | reverse complement strand
GGCGACCTGCTGCGAGAACACGAGGTAGACGTGCTGATCAACCCCGGCGGACCCGCCTCGATCCGGTTGATCGGCAGCGTCTTCGCCGAGAACCTGACGGTGTAGAAGTACTAGGACAACAGCACTGGGGTGCGTTCGAGCCGACTGGGCCGCACGCACCAACACTTACTAGCTAGTGTCCTGCACCGGAAATCCGCCAGGCAAGTCTAGTGCGGGTTGATGGCGCGGATTGGACGTCCTCCTGCTGGGGGGGTGACGTTGACCAAGCAGGAGCGGGAGACGCTGCAGCGTTGGCGCGGCGGGCGAAGTCGTCGCAGGTGCTGGTGCAGGATCGTGCTGGCGTGCGCGGATGGTGTGCCGGGCAAGCAGATCGCCGAGGATCTGCGGGTGCATCCATCGACGGTGGCCAAGTGGCGCAGGCAGGTTCTCCCGCATCGGCTGGACGGCCTGTTCGATGAGCAACGGCCAGGACGGCCGCCGTCGATCACGGTGGACCAGGTCGAGGAGGTGATCGTGGCGACGCTGGGGGAAACCCCGCGTAACGCCACGCACTGGTCGCGGACGTCGATGGCGGAGAGGTCCGGGTTGAGCAAGTCGACCATCGGCCGGATCTGGCGCGATTTCGGCCTCAAGCCCCACCGTGCCGAGACGTTCAAGCTCTCCACTGATCCGCTGTTCGTGGACAACGTCGTCGATGTTGTTGCCCTGTATCACAATCCGCCCCAGCGGGCGGTGGTGCTGTGCGTCGACGTGAAGAGCATGCCCGCTGGGGGGGTGTCATGACAACCGTGTAAGCCACGGGTGATCCAAGATCGACCGCTGTGATCGACACGGCGGTCGGGAAGGACATCCACGTGAGTGAGCACCACCCCGATCCCGACGCGGAGACCGCGGCGGCAAGGCGGCCCGCCGAGGCCCTCACCCCGTCGCCGGGTCCGGAAATTCCCGTAATGGCAGTTCAACGAAGACGGTGTCGACGTTGAACGGGCCGGTCACTTTCGCCGTGCCGCGTGACCGCAACGGCGAGTTCGAGCCGAAGATCGTGCCGAAACGCATCCGGCGGGTCGGCCAGATCGACGAGCTCGTACTTTCCTGTTATGCCCGTGGCATGTCGACCCGGGACATCGAGGCGCACCTGCTCGAGGTGTATGGCGTGAAAGCGTCTCGTGAGATGGTGTCCAACATTACCGATGTGGTCACCGATGAAATCGAGATCTGGCGCAACAGGCCGGTCGCCGAGGTTTATCCGATCGTCTATGCCGACGGTATCCGGGTCAAAGTCCGCGACAAGGGCGCGGTCACGGTCGAGAGCGCGCACCTGGTCATCGGGGTCGATGTCGACGGGCGCAAGCACGCGCTGGGCTGCTGGATCGCCGAGACCGAGGGCACGAAGTTCTGGCACTCGGTGCTCACCCGTGTCGCGTTTGAAATCGATCAAGAGAAGCATGTACGGGCATGTGAAGTTCGACTTGCTCCGCAAGAAGGTCCTCTGCCGAGTCTGACCCACCAAATGTTGATCACGCAGTCTGCGACAGGACCCTATTCAGAGAGCGCTATCACCTCTCGTATACCTCTCTGTCTCGCTTGCCGGACGCGCCCCATCTGACGGTGCTGGCACGCCCCGGCGTTGTCAGGGCCGCTTGCCACCCTCCCCAGCACCTCCTGGGTCAGGCTGCCCTCTGCTTCACAGCCCTGCTGCGACAGGACGACGGCGAAGGTCTCTCATCTCCACTCGATCAACCAGCGCCTCACTGCACACGCGCCACAGGTGCCATCGGCCATTGACCTGCACCGCGCCGGGCAGAGCACGGCGGACAGCCTCGGCGTAGGCGGCCGAGCCGTCCCGGCACACAACCTCGCCACCGGGGTGCTCGCGCAGCCACGACTCCAGGGTGGCCGCGTCACGACCGGGCAGGACCGCGATACGTCGGCCGGTCTCGGCATCGATGATGATCGTGGCGCAGCGACGGCGGCGACGCAGGGCGAAGTCGTCCACGCCGATCACCCGCGGAATCGTCAGCCGGGGCAGCGGCAGGCACCGCAGACGGCGCAACGCGGTGCTACGGGACACGGGCACAGCGCGCAAGCCGGCCAGGCATGCCGTCACCCGGCCACCTAACTCTCGCGCCACATGGGATATCTGCCGGACAAGCCGCACTGTGCGGCGCTGATGGCGTCCAGCAGTCCAGGAATCTGTTCCCGGAACGTCTGCCGCGGGCAATCCCGACCACAAATCCGCGAGCAGGTGTGACTACCAACTGCGGGAGCCGGGGGAACCGATCGGGCAAGAACAGCCGGGGTGGCCGCTGGTGTGTCGGACACGGTGGACTCGCCTGAAACTGGTGGGGATGGTGTCAGTGGCTCGGTGGTGGTTAATGTGGTGCGAGCATGACGGCGATCGCGGTGGCTGCGTGGAAGTCACGCTGGGCTAGCAGGTCAGCGATGACGTTGATCCACGGGAGTGCCGGCTGTTCAGGGACGCGATACCGGGTCAGGAGGTTCCTGGCCTCGTCGTGGTGGGGTGAGTCGGTCGTGTTCTGCCTGGCGAGGAGGCCGGGTGGGGGATGAAGCCCGAACGCGGGGTCTGGCCTGTGATGGTTCAGCGTCGGGTCGTTCGGGCCGGCGTCGCCGAGATGCCACTCACGCGTCGGCGTTGATTCCGCTATTGCGGAGTCCGTGCCCGCGTTCAGCGATCCCGGATCGAACACGCCGAAATCGAACACACCGAAGGCGGGTGCGTCAGGGTCGAGCGCACTGAAATCGAGCGCGCCGAAGTCGAGCGCGTCCGGATCGAGCGCGCCGAAGTCGAGCGCGTCCGGATCGAGCGCGCCGAAGTCGAGCGCGTCCGGATCGAGCGCGCCGAAGTCGAGCGCGTCGGGATCGAGTGCGCCGAAGTCGAGCGCACTGAAGTCGGGTGGGTCAGAGTCGGGTGCGCTGAAGTGGGGTGTGTTGGGGTTGGGTGGGTTG
>NZ_JBEXPJ010000322.1:0-3350 GCF_040611995.1 Lentzea sp. NPDC006480 | reverse complement strand
AACGCCGTCGCGTCGTACGGCAACTCGTTCGTGCGCCCGCTGTTCTCGTTGATCCTCGCGGTGTACATCGGCACGTTGCTGGTGCTGTTCGTGGTAGGTGACCCTTTGTGATCTTAGGCCGACCGAGTGGCTGTTAGCTAAATGAGACGTATACCTGTAGCCGTGTGTGCGACTCTTTTCGACGCACCCATCTGGGGGGATGGGAAGTAAATAGTCCAAACGAGGGGGGAAACCTCATGACCGTCCAGCGCGACAACCTCGATGTCGTTTCCGGGGCAGAAGTGGTCGAGGCGGCCGAGTCCGTGCTCGAGGGCACGCCGGTCGTCGAACCCGTACCCGTCGAGCCGGCGCCGCCGACCGAGGTGCCGGTCGTACCGCCGGTGAAGAAGGACGACCCCGAAGTCACGCCGATGTGCTGCGGCGGCATGCCGGGGCACGGGTTCGTCCGGCCGCTTGAGTTCGTACACGCTCCTGACTGCCCGAACGCCAAGGCGGACTAGTCACAGTGTGTGCCCTGTCCGTCACCTGGTCCTGTGCCTGGTTGGCGGACAGCGGCACTTGCTGCCATGTGGTGTGATGATCACATGCCCGCTCGTGCATTGGAGAGAGCGCGCGAGTTGCACCAGAGAGGGTGGGCGGAGCAGACGAGGTTCCGCTTCCCGGCAGCCATCAGGCTCCTCAAGCGTGCTCTCGTGCACGCCGACCGTGCCGATGACTCTCCTGATCGGACTGAGTTGCGCGCCCGCACGCTCTACATGCTCGGCCTTTGCGTTGGCGAGACGAGCGGCATGGACGTCGCGGTGGAGACTTTCGATGCTGCCCGCAGCGAGATCGACCGGTTGCCGGATCCGAGGCTCCGGGCGCAACTGCACGGCAGCGCGGACAACAACCAGGGCCTCATGGTCATGCGCATGGGGCAACCGGACCAAGCCGTCGAGTGGTTCGGCCGGTACATCGCCTTCGCGGAACAGGAGATCGGTCGCAATTCGGACCGCGGCCTGGTCGAACGGTTCGCGTCCACGCTGGTGAATCGCGGATTCGCGTACGCGGCCGTGCGGAAGCGAGAGCTGGCGATCGCGGATCTCGAGAGGGCGATCGCGCTGGCTCGCGAACACGACCTCCAGCCGCACTACCCGTTCGCGATGCACGCGTTGGGCAACGTCCACAAGCAAAGTGGTGCCTTGGCCGAGGCGTTGCGTCGCTACGAGGTTGCCGAGCGCATCTTTCGCGGCGACGAGCAACACGGCTACCTCGCCCGGCTGCAGCTGGACCAGGCCGAGGCCATGCTCATGATCGGACTGTCCGATGAGGCCGGTAAACACCTCGACGAGGCGCTTCCGGTGATGCGCAAGGAGAAGTTCGGCCAGGAGATCGCCGAGGTCGAGATGTTCCGCGCCTCGGCCGCGTTGCTGGACGGGCAGTTCGACCTGGCGCGCCGGATGGCCAAGCGGTCCGAACGCAAGCTAGTCCGCCGCGGCAGCACGTGGTGGATGATGGCCGGCTTGATCGAGCTGTGGGCGCACGGCCGGCACGCGATGCGCACCAAGCGGATCTCGAACGCGTTGGTGCAGAAGGCGTTGACGCTGTCCGACGAGCTCGCCGCGAACCACCTGGTCGACGAGTCACGGCTGGCGCTGCTCCTCGCGGCCCGGCTGGAGATCCGCCGGGGCAGGCTCGCGGACGCCGAGGAACTGCTGGAGAAGGTGCCGGGACCACGTGCCGTCACGCCGCTCGACCACCGCATGCAACGTCGGCTGGTGCTCGCGGAGTTAGCGCTGGCCAGGGGAAATCGACGTGCCGCGCTTATACACGCGCGCAAGGCCCTCGACGAGCTCGGCCGGGTGCGTGACCAGCTCGGCGGGCTGGAACTGGTTTCCGCCACCGCTGTCCACGGCAGGGAGCTCAGTGAGCTCGCGATCAAGCTCGTGCTGGAGGACGCCGACGCGCGCCGGCTCTTCGTCTGGTTGGAACGCACGCGCGCGCAAACCTACCGATACGAGCCGCTGGAGACGAGCGACAACAACGAGGTCGCCGAGCGGATCACCGAGGTGCGCAACCTCAGCTGGGCCATCCTGCGGCACGGTCTGTCCGGTCAGCCGACCGCGGAGCTGCGCGGCAAGCTCGTGAAGGCGCAGCGCGAGGCGAACCGCCTCGGCTGGCACTCCCAGCGGTGGGGCAAGCCGCGACCGGTCGCCGCCCTCGGCGAGGTGATCGCCGAGCTGGACCAGAAGGCCATGGTCAGCTTCGTCGTGTCGGACGGTGAGATGGCCGCCGTGGTCGTCGCGGGCGGCCGGGCCAGCCTGGTGCGGCTGGGCGACGCGACTGAGGCGCTGGAGAGCGCGCAGAAGCTCCACTTCGACCTGAACGCCCTCGCGCCGGACCACCTGCCGCCACCGCTGGTCCAGGTGATCGGGTCGTCGGCGCACAAGCAGGCCGACCGGCTCGACGAGTTGCTGATCAAGCCGCTCGCGCACCTCATCGGCGACCGCGAGCTGGTCATGGTGCCGACCGGGACGCTCTACGCGGTGCCGTGGGGTGTGCTGCCGAGCCTGCACGGACGACCTGTCGCCACCGCGCCGTCCGCCACGGCCTGGCTCGCCGCCGCCCAGACAGGCACACCCAAGACCGACCGCGTGCTGGTGGTGCGCGGGCCGGGGTTGCTGTTCGGGCAGGGCGAGATCGACCGGCTCGCGGTGCAGCACGAGAAGGCGACTGTCCTCTCGGGTGACAAGGCGACGGCGGCCGAGGTTCTGGCCCACCTCGACGGCGCTGACCTCGTGCACGTCGCGGCGCACGGCGAGCACGAGACCGAGAACGCGTTGTTCTCGCGCCTGGAGCTGGTCGACGGGCCGTTGTTCGCGCACGAGCTGGGCCGGCTGCGCAAGCCGCCCGCGCACGTCGTGCTGGCGGCGTGCGAACTGGCGTTGAACCGCATCAGGCCTGGTGACGAGGCTCTTGGGTTTGCCGGGGCGATGCTGGCCGGCGGTACGCGGACCGTGGTGGCCGCGGCCAGCAAGGTCGGCGACGAGGCCAGTGCGGCCGCGATGGCCGACTACCACCGGGCGCTGATCGCGGGGGCGGCTCCGGCGGTGGCACTGGCCGAGGCGATGGCGAAGGACCCGTTCCGCCGGCCGTTCCTGTGCCTGGGGTCCGGCTAGACGGTTGGTTCCACAGGCTGTCCGGCCCACGTCCATGAAGGTTGCCATCATGGACCAGCCAGACCGTGCATACGAGGCACATCAGGTACGCACGCCACGCGGCGACGGCCGGTTGGGTGTGACCAGCGGCGATTTGATCAAGAGTTGGTGGTACTTGCAGACGCCAACAGAGCCAATGCCGTGGAATCAACC
>NZ_JBEXPJ010000321.1:0-3365 GCF_040611995.1 Lentzea sp. NPDC006480 | reverse complement strand
CCGCGATCGCCACCGAGGTGGCCCAGGGCCTGAATCTGCAGCTCGACGAGCAGACCGGCACCGTCACGGTCGAGCAGCGTCTGCTGGCATGGACAGGCGGCGGAGTCTTCAGCGGCGCCGACAACCGGCTACGACAGGTACGCGAGACCCTGGTCACCGCACTCACCACCGCACTCACCAGCACACCGGACCAGGACCGGTCGGTGATTCCCGGGCACGCCCACGCCGCGGAGTGGATCGCGCGGGCGCTGGTGGGCAGCTTCACGACCACGGACATACCCGCGGGCACTCCCGCCGAGGTGGTCTGGGTAGCACGGCTTCGCACCCCGTACCGGTTCACCAGGTCGTCGATGACCGACCAGGTCATCGTAGTGCCGAACCCGACCCTGCGGCTGCGCTCCGGAGAGGCCCGTTCCTGGGACGTGATCCTGCCCTGGGCCCAGTCGTGGGACACGCTCGGTCTGCCTCATCCGCAGCTGTCCCCGATAACCGAAGCCCTGCGCACACCACCGGCACGGACCAGGCACGGGGCCCGCCCGCACCGGAGGGCCGAGGTGATCGGATACGGCCCCGCCGGCCTCGCTCACGCCCGCCTGGTGGCCCAGGGGCTGCAAGAATCACTGACAAGCCCCGACGACCAACCACGGCCCGCACGAGTGCACGTGATCGCCAGCCGGGCCACACGCCCAGGGCCGGCACCGGCCGCCCACAGCACCGGACAGTGGGAACACCGGCGAGTACGCATCGTCCTCCAAGGCCAGCCCACGAACCCCAACACCCACAACCCGGCTCCGCCGAGACCCTCCCGCCCCACCAGCCCACCGCCGCAACCGGTAATCGACATCGACATCCTGGCGACGCGCGACCCGAACCCCCCGCCACCGGCAACACCCCCCCACACCCCCACACTTCCCCAGACCGGACCGGCCGACACCCACGACGCCGATCCAGCCACAGATGACTGGACCGACCTATTCGGCGACGAGAACGCCCCCAACAGCACAACCACGGCTAACGCCAACCCACCCAACCCCGACACACCCCACTTCAGCACACCCGACCCCGACGCACCCGACTTCAGCGGGCCCGACTTCAGTGCGCTCGACTTCGGCGCACTTGATCCCGACGCGCTCGACTTCGGCGCGCCCGATCCCAGCTTGTCCGATTTCAGCATGCTCGATTTCACCGCCTCCGATCCGGGATTGCCGAACACGGGCACGGACTCCGCAACGCCAGAATCAATGCAGACGCGTGAGTGGCCCCTCAGCGACACCGGCCCGAGCGACCCAATGCTGGACCACCACCGATCAGATCCTGCGTTCGGACTTCCTCCTCTGCCCGGCTTCCCCACCGAGCAGGACACGGCCGACTCACCCCGTAACCAAGCCAGGAACCTCCTGAACCAGCACCGCGTTCCCGAACATCTAGCGAATCAGTGGACCGACGTAGTAGCCCGCCTGATCAGCCAGGGCGATAACGACGCAGCCACCGCGATCGCCTACATGCTCATGACACACCCCCCGAACGGCCACGCCCACAGTATGCCTTGATGCGTTGCCGCACACGGCGCGACTTGCCGTCCGAAGATCGGGCGGCATGAGCGACCTCAACGCGCAGAGCCCAGCGATCATCAGAGCCCGACAGGTTACGTGACCCGCAGGCGCCCATCGCACGAAAACCGGTGTTCACCAGCTCAATCCACCGTTCGAGGTCATGTGGCTGCCGGAAAAGGCCCGGTCGACGTGTCAGATCACGATTCCTCGGATCCGCCCCTTTGTCGCACGATCAAGCATGCCGAAACCGGTCGTCGACACCTTTCTTCCAGGGACTGTAAAACGAACGGTTTGCGCCGTGAGGCGCTGTTGATTCGAGTGGACGTGGGAGTCCTTCGCCGCTGACCCTGTCGCAGCAGGACGGTGAAGCTGAGGGCAGCCTGGTCCGGGTGGCGCCGGGGAGGGCGGTGATGGTGCTCTTCGGAATAGGGTTCTGTCGCTGGTTGCGTGATCAACATCGTTGGCCCGTTGCGGGTAGGGACTGGTGGCCTGAGATCATGATCTTGGTGTGGTCATGAGTGGTTAGAGGTCCTGTTGCCGCATTTTGGCCGGCGTGGCGGTCGAGAAGGTCGAGCAGGCACCGGGCGGCGTGTGGATCTGGGTATGTGCCAGGGCGAGCGCGGGTGCCTGTTCATCGTGTGGGGTCGGATCGAGCCGGGTTCATAGCCGCTATGACCGCCGGGTGGGTGACGTGCCGGCGGCGGGACTGCCAGTGGTGCTGTGGCTGCGAATACACCGGTTCTTCTGCGACAACGAGGCCTGTCCGGCCAGCACGTTCGCCGAGCAGATAGATGGCGTGACCAGCCCGCACGCACAGCGCAGTTTGGGGCTGAGCCGAATGCTGGAGTCAATCGGGCTCGCGGTGGCCGCTCGTGCCGGAGCTCGACTGGCCGGTCGTCTCGGCCTGGTCACTGGCCGGGACACGTTGCTGGGGTTGGTTCGTGCCGTTCCTGCCCCTGTGATCGGGTCGGTCACCGTGCTGGGTGTCGACGACTTCGCGTTCAGACGCCGCCGCAGCTACGGGACCATCTTGCTGGACATGGCCACCCACCGCCCGATCGACCTGCTCCCGGACCGCACCGCGGACAGCCTCGCAGAGTGGGTGCGCGCGCACCCTGGCGTGACCATCATCTGTCGTGATCGCGCTGGCGCGTATGCCGAAGGCGCGCGCCTGGGAGCACCTGACCTTCAGCAAGTGGCCGACCGCTGGCACCTCTGGCACGGCCTGGCCGGCTACGTCGAGAAGACGATCAGGCAGCATCGCCACGACCTGCGCGATCCCGACCACGACATCCCCGAGCCTGCCCCAGATCCCGCTGCCCCGCTGGATAGTGAACGGATCGCGATCGCCGCGGACATCGACCGCGTCGGGGGCAGGCCGTGGTCGTCCGCATCCGTGAGCACCACCAGACAGTGCACCAGCTGCTGGCTCAAGGTGAATCGATCAGCGGCGCCTCTCGGGCGCTGCGACTGGATCGCAAGACCGTGCGGCGATTCGCTCAGGCCGCGAACGTTGACGAGTTACTGATCAAGCAGCGGGACGGTCGTCCCGGGCCGTTGGAGCGGTTCGAGCCGTACCTGCGCGAGCGATGGAACCAAGGGCACACCACGGCGAGGGTTCTGCTGGCCGAGATCCGCGAACAGGGCTACACCGGCAGCTATCCAGCGCTGACCCGCTACCTCCGTCTCTTCCGGACAGTCGGCGCCGCCACCCGCCACGCCGGCTCCGCCGAAGGTCCGACACGTGACCCGGTGGATGCTGCAACACCCAGACGACCTCGACGGCCGGGAACGTGATCGCCTGAAGGAGAT
>NZ_JBEXPJ010000320.1:0-3368 GCF_040611995.1 Lentzea sp. NPDC006480 | reverse complement strand
CTGCCGGGTATCGCCGGTGGCGACAACCGAAGCGGCAACGGCGGCGGGAATGGCGGGACTGCCAGTGCTATCTCCGGTGGCCGCGACTCGGGCAGCGTCCCTGGTGGCCTGGCCAACGCGCCGGGCATCACGCCGGGTGTTGCGGGCGTCATGCCCGGCACGTCGAGCGGCACGGGCGGCACCACCAGCACGGGCGGCACCACCAGCGCGGGCGGCACCGCCAGCGCGGGCCAGACGAACACGCCTCTGCCGGGCCAGTCGGTACCTCCGCCGACGACCGTGCCGTCGTCGTCTTCGGGCGTGCCGGGCACCTCTGTGAACGCGCCGCCGTCGTCGACCAGCGTCGCGTCGTCGACCAACGTCGCGTCGTCGACCAACGTCGCGTCGTCGACCAGCGTCGCGTCGTCGACCAGCGTCGCGTCGTCGACCAGCGTCGCGTCGTCGTCGACGAATGTGCCGAGCACCTCCACGAATGCGCCGCAGTCGGTCAACGGTCCCGTGGCGCCTGCTACCTCGACGCAGGCGGTGGTGCCGCAGTCCACTGTGCAGTCGCCGGTGGCGTCGCCCGATGTCACCACGAGCCTGTCAGGGCCGTCGGAGAACGCCACGATCGTGCCTGCCACGCCGACCATGGACAGTTCGAACGAGATCCAGGCCCGGAACACCGCGGCCACGCCGGCCTCCTCGACGCCGGACATGGCCCCGGACATGGCCACTGACACGACGACGCGGTCGCGTCCCGCCGTGTCGACCCCGACCACGCCGACGACACCTGAACCGAACGCCACGGCGCCGATCACCACGACCACTGCGACGCCGAACCTGGCCACGTCGGTCACGCCGTCCCTCTCGACCATGTCGTCCCTCTCGGTCACGTCGAAGATCGGCGTCGAGGGGATCGGCGTCGAGGGGATCGGTACGACGTTGGTCTCCACCGAGACCGCTGCCCCGGAGATGTCTCGGGACGCGATCCGGGCGCCTCGGACCGGCGTCAATCTCGAATCCGCCGTGCCGCTGCCGGTCGCTCCCTCCGCCATCCAGACTCCGGCCGCCGACCAGGACCTCACCGCCGACCAGGAATTCGCTGTCGATCGGGAATCCGGCGGCGACCTGTCGGACACCGACACCGAATCGGACACCGAATCGGTCTTCGACTTCGATGGCCGCTTCACCACGGACGTCGGCTACGACCCGTATTCGGACACGGAGGTCGAGTCCGATGTGGACGAGGGTGTGGAGCGGGGCAAGGGGGTCGACAATTCCCGTGTGGGGGTGCGGGATGTGGTCGGCTTGCGGTCCTGGGGCCGGGGCGGGTCGGGTGGCGGGGTCGATGCCGGCGAGTTCTCCGGCGCGGCCGCGAACCCGGCCATGTCGGACGGCGTGGTCGATGGTCCGGTGGGGTCGCAGGTGTCGTCGTATGTCGATGGGGTCGGTGAGTCCGATGTTCTTGCGGGGATGTCATCGGGTTCGGTGAGGGTGCCGATCGTGTCTGCGCGGTCTGCGGTGGGCAGTGGGGAGGGTGTGGTGGCGGGCCGGGGTCCGGTGGTTCGCGATGATCGGGTGGTCGTGGCCGGTGGTCCGGTGGGGTCGGCGCGGGGCGAGTTGTCTTCCGGGGGGGATGGGGCCGTCGGGCCGGAGACGGGCCGGTTCTTGGCCTCTGGTGGTGTGGCGGGTGTGTCGATTCGGCGGGAGATCGATTTCGAGACGGCTGTGCTGTCCGCTGTCAACGCGCAGTTGGTGCGGTGGGGGTGGCCGGGGGGAGAGATCACGGTGCAGATGCTGCGGTCGGTACGGGCGGAGGTGGACGCGGCGGGTTTTGTGTTGCCGCGGGATTCGGCCGGTGCCGGGGTGACGCTGTCGCAATGGGTGGTGTCGGGCCGGATCGGCCAGATGCTCGGTGGGGCACGCGGACAAGCGCGGGACGGGGAAGGCAGCGGCACGGGGCGCGGTGGAACGGGACGCGGTGGTGGTCGTCGGCCCGTTCCGGAGGACGGTGAGACCGGGCCGCCGCCGAAACGTGCGCGGACTGCGCGGACCGTGTGGTTGCCTCAGGACTACATCGACGCCCTGACCATCGCGGTAACGCAGGGGCTGCTGCCCGCGCCGGACCCTCAAGGCACGAGAGCCATACCCAGCCAAAAGCTGGACGTGGAGTTGCCGGGCCAGCGGCGGTTCCCACTCGGACAACGGCTCTACCAGCTGAGGCAGGGGCGGGGGGCCAGGGCTTTGTCGCCGGAGGTGCGGCAGGCGCTGACCCAGGCCGGTTACGGGCATCTGCTGGAGGCGGGTCCGGAGGGCGGGTGGACTCAAGATCACTATCGGCAGGCGCTGACCACCGCCACGGCCACGGGCCTGTTGCCGGCCTGGGACGAGACCAGCGACCGCGGCCTGCCCAGCTATGGCCTGCAGGTGCCAGTGGAAGGCGGGCGCTTCCCGCTCGGACAACGGCTTTACCACCTGCGGCGAGGGCGCGGGGGCGGGGTGTTGTCGCCGGAGGTGCGGGATGCGCTGACCGGCGCCGGTTACGGGCATCTGCTGGAGGCGGGTCCGGAGGGTGGGTGGACTCAAGATCACTATCTGCAGGCGCTGACCACGGCCACGACCACGGGCCTGTTGCCGGCCTGGGACGGGACCGGCGACCGCCGCCTGCCAGGCGGTGTCCTGTGGGTGCCGGCGGAAGGCGGGCACCGTTTCCCGCTCGGACAATGGCTCTACAAGCTGAGGCGGGGGTTCGGGGCCGGGGTGTTGTCGCCGGAGGTGCGGGATGCGCTGACCGGCGCCGGTTACGGGCATCTGCTGGACGTGCGGCCGGAGGGCGGGTGGACTGAGGATCACTATCTGCAGGCGCTGACCGAGGCCACGACCGGGAACCTGTTGCCGGGCTGGGACGGGACCGGCAACCGCGGCCTGCCCAGCTATGACCTGCAGGTGCCGGTGGAGGGCGGGCACCGTTTCCCGCTCGGGCAACGGCTCTACGACCTGGGGCGAGGGTTCGGGGGCGGGAGGTTGTCGCCGGAGGTGCGGCGGGCGCTGACCCGCGCCGGTTACGGGCATCTGCTGGAGGCGCGTCCGGAGGGTCCGGAGGGTGGGTGGACTCGGGATCACTATCTGCAGGCGCTGGCCACCGCCACGGCCACGGGCCTGTTGCCGGCCTGGGACGAGACCGGCGAACGCGGCCTGCCCAGCTCTGACCTGCGGGTGCCGGTGGAAGGCGGGCACCTTTTCCCGCTCGGGCAACGGCTCTACAAACTGGGGCGAGGGTTCGGGGGCGGCAGGTTGTCGCCGGAGGTGCGGCGGGCGCTGACCCGCGCCGGTTACGGGCATCTGCTGGAGGCGCGTCCGGAGGGTCCGGAGGGTGGGTGGACTCG
>NZ_JBEXPJ010000319.1:0-3529 GCF_040611995.1 Lentzea sp. NPDC006480 | reverse complement strand
TCGCCAGTCCGGCCGCCGGGCACGCGTTGCCCGCGGCGCTGAAGGCGCCGATCGTCGCCGGATGCACCGAGACGACCCTCGGCGTACATCCGGTCGAAGCCCTTGCCCTCGTTGTTCGGGATCTCCTTGCTGGCGCCGTCGGACTCGCCCGGTGGCTTGATCCACACGTAGGCGTCGATGCCCGCTTCCGGCGCCGCCTTCGGGCGTTCACCGAGGCCGGCACCGGACTGGTTGCACCAGTTGCCGAGGTGGATGCGCCGGTCGAGCCTGCCGCCGTTGACGTACGCGTCCGCGGTCGTGCGCGGGCCGGGTCCGGTCGGACGTGCGGCGCCGCCCCAGCCGTTGCGGCTGGTGTCGATCAGCATGCCGACTCCGGAGTCGAAGCCCGCCTGGATCGCACGCTGCCGGAACGCTTGTGCGTAGCCGAGCTCGTCGATGTAGCGGTTCCAGTCGACCCACTTGGCCTTCTCGCGCACCACTTCACCGTTGATGTTGTCGTCGATCTTGAAGTACGGCTCCTTGAGGATTCCGTAGTTCGCGGTGTTGGCGATGAAGCCGTGCACGTTGGCCTTGGTGCTGCCCTGGGCGTTGGCCGCCTGGAACAGCAGCTCGGCCGTCGGGCCGAAGTTGTCGTCCCAGCCGAGCCAGCCGTGGTGGCCGATGTCCAGGTAGTTGTAGACGTTCGGCACCGCACCGAGTTTCGCGAGCGCGTAGCCGACGCCGGTGATGTAGTTGCCGTTGGCCTTCATCACGTCGCACTGCGGGGTGTAGGTCGGCCGCGGCGTGACGTTGGTGATCAGGTTCGGCAGCGAGTCGATCTCGACCACGGTGACGATCCTGAGGTCCTTGTAAGCGGGCTTGGCGAGGATCGCCGCGATCGGGTCGATGTACTCCGTCTTGTACCGGTCGATCTCGGTGGCCTTGAGCTCACCGTTCGAGGCCAGCGCGGAGCAGTCGCGGCCGGGCAGGTTGTAGATCACCAGCTGGATCACGAGTGGTGAGCCCGCCGCCTGGCGCACCGCGTCGTCGAGGTGCGCGGTCAGTCCGCGCGCGCCGGTGGTGCCGTTGATCGCCGCGATGCGGTCCAGCCACACGCCGGTGGGCTGGTTCGCGATCCGGGACCCACCTGGTTCCGCGTTCGCCTTCGCCGACCAGTCCGCGTTCACGTAGACCTTGGCGCCCGCGTACGGGTTGTCGACGCGCGTGCCGGGGTTCGGGTTGCCGGAGGTGGTCGTGGTGGTCGTCGACGTCGGCGGTTGCTGGCCGGTGCAGACCGTGCCGTTCAACGTGAACGACGAGGGATCGACGTTGCTGGAGCCGGTGTAGCTGCCGTTGAAGCCGATCTCGGTCGCCGCTCCGGTGCCCAGGCTGCCGTTCCACGACATGCTCGTGGCGGTGACGTTCGCGCCCGACTGCGACCAGTTCGCGCTCCAGCCCTGCGTCACCTTCTGCGTGCCGGGGAAGGTGAACTTCAGCGTCCACGACGTCATGGCGTCACCGAGGTTGGTGATCTTCACCTTGCCGCCGAACCCACCGCCGCCCCAGTTGCTCGCGGTGTAGTCGACCCGGCAGCCGGGTGCGGCGCCGGCGGGAGGCGCGCTCAGCGCGATTCCCGCGGTGGCGACGGCGGTGGCGACCACGACTCCGGTCGCGGCCCACCGCCCTCGCCCGTTGAAGGTTCGAAGGAACGACATTGTCCCGGATCTCCTTCTGTCAATGGTGTTCGATCTGGACGAACGAGCACGCGTCAGGCGTGCACTCGAGTCGTTTCAGTCCGAGGTGTTCCAGGCCGATCGAGCCGGTGAGCGCGAAGCCGTCGCCGAACGCGAGGTCCGGATCGCCCCGGACCTCGCCGCGCACCAACGCCTGCCGCCAGGCCTCGTCGACCCCTGGCCGCAGCACGATCAGCCCGAGCCGCTGGTAGGGCTCCTGCACGCAGGTGCCCCACTCGGCGACGAACGGCTCGTAGACCTTCGCCCGCACCGGACCGGCGAACGAGGTGAAGTCGTCGTCCCTGCGGACTTCCGAGCATTCACCGGTGAGGTCGTGAAGCCACGCCGCGATCCCGCCCACACCCTGGGTGAGGTCCGGGGCGGATCCGGCGCGCGCGACGAGGAGGGCGCACGCGGCCGAACCCACCACCAGGAGGGCGATCAGCGCCCTCTTCACCCTGTGGCACAGGCGGAACCGTTGAGCGTGAAGGACGCCGGATCGGTCACCGCACCGGTTGTGTTGACGTTGAACCCGAAGTTCACCGAGCCACCGGCCGGGACGTCGGCGTTGTACGACACGCCCTTCGCGGTGGCTTTCCCACCGGCCACGGTGATCGTCGACGACCAGGCCTGCGCGAGCGTCTGCCCGGCCGGGAAGTCCCAGACGAGCTGCCAGGCCGTGACCGCGGACGTGCCACCGTTGGTGATCTTCACGTTGGCCGTGAAGCCGCCGTTCCACGTGCTCGGTTTGGTGTACGCCACCGAACACGTCCCGACCGTGCCGGTTCTGACCACAACGCTCGGCGAGGCCGGGGAGACGTTGCCCGCCGCGTCCAATGCGACCACGTTCAGGCTGTAGTCGGTGTTCGCGGTGAGCCCGGTGACCGTCGCGGAGTTGGTGCCCGAGGTCGCCACCACCTGGCTGCCGTTCTGCACTCGGTAGCCCGTGACACCGAGGTTGTCGGTCGCCGCCGGCCAGTCGAGCTTCACGGAGTTGCCGGTGATCGCGGACGCCACCGGAGTGCCGGGGGCGGTGGGCGGCTGCGTGTCCGGCACGCCGCCGCCGAACTGCACGTCGGAGCAGCTGTAGAACGCCTCCGGGCTGTCGGAGCGCTGCCACAGCGAGTAGATGATGTGCCGGCCGGACTTGTTGGGCAGCTTGGCCTGCCAGCTGTACTCACCGCTCCCCAGCGGCGGGTTGGTGATCTTGTCGAACGGCACGGGCTCCAGATCGGACCACTTCAACGGTTTCGTGACGTCGAAGCCGTCCTTGGTGACGTACTGCTCCCAGGTGCCGGGGTGCGGCGCCCACGCGTTGTACCGGAACGTCACCGTCTGGTTCGCCGTCAGGTTGGTGACCGGCCAGTCGGCGCGGGCGAGGTTGTAGGCGTCGTACTTCGTGGTGGGGCCGCAGAGATGGCCGTCCGGGATGATCTCCCGGTGCCGCCCGGCCGCGTTGCTGATCAGGTTGCCGAACCAGTCCCACAACGGCTGCTTCCCGCCCTGCGCGACCGCCGCGACGCACGCGGGGTTGGTGGGCTGGATGTCACCGCCGCCGCTACCGGCACGACCGTCCTGGTAGCAGAGGTAGGTGCGGCTGCCGGGCCACGTCATCGAACCGTGCGCGACGGCCGTGCCGCCGGTGTTCACGAGGACCGCGGCCGTGCAGGCGACCACGGTGCAGAGCGCTAGTCGTTTCCTCATCTCAGGTGACTCCTCAGTCGAAGAGCTCGGTGTGCAGGGAAAATGCGGTGGCGATCTCGGTCTGGGCCCAGAACCGGTGGTAGGTGAACTCCGGCGCCGGTCCACCGTTCAGA
>NZ_JBEXPJ010000318.1:0-3529 GCF_040611995.1 Lentzea sp. NPDC006480 | reverse complement strand
CCGGCTACTGCTACCGCATGCTCGGGTCCGGCTTCGAGGCCGAGGACGCCGTGCAGGAAACGCTCGTGCGCGCGTGGAAGGCGTACTCCAGCTTCGACTCGTCGCGCGGGTCGTTGCGGACCTGGCTGTACCGGATCGCCACCAACATCTGCATCGACATGTTGCGGTCTTCGCAACGCCGGGCGTTGGCGGTGGACCTGGGGCCTTCCGGCGGGGAGATCGGGGCGCCGTTGCACGAGCGGGTGTTCGTGCAGCCGGTGCCGGATGCTCTCGTGTTGCCCGAGGACCAGGCGATTCGGCGGGAGACCGTGCGGCTGGCGTTCGTGGCGGCTTTGCAGCACCTGCCCGCTCGGCAGCGGGTCGTGCTGATCTTGCGTGATGTGCTGGCGTGGCAGGCTGCTGAGGTTGCCGCGCTTTTGTCGATCTCGGTGGCTTCGGCCAACTCGGCTCTGCAGCGGGCTCGTGCCACGTTGTCGGCGGTGGATCCCGGCGAGCCGTTGAACGCCTCCGACCCGGTGCAGAAGGCGTTGCTCAGCCGGTACTGCGAGGCTTTCGAGCGGCATGACGTGCAGACGCTGGTGGCGTTGCTGCACGAGGACGCCACGATCTCGATGCCGCCGTTCAGCTGGTGGCTGCGCGGGCGTCCTGCGGTGGCGGCGGCGTTGAGCAATCCCGAATCTGCGTGCAAGGGGGCCTGGCTGGTGCCGGTGCGGGCCAACGCCTCGCCTGCCTACTGGCAGATGCGGCCGGGGATGGATCGGCCGTTCGGGCTGGTGTTCGTGGACGTGCGGGGTGGTTTGGTGACGGGATCGACGACGTTCCTCAACGTTCCGGAACTGCTGCCGCTGTTCGGTTCACCGATGAGTTCTGGCGCTCCGGCCCGTACACCGGTGGACTGAGGAGGCTTCCATGACGATCCAGCCCATCATCATCACTCCGAGCCTGGAGTCCGTGCAGGCGTTCTACGAGCAGGTTCTCGGCGCTGTGGAGGTGGCCCGGTACCCGGAGGACGGGCCGGTGTTCTACAAGACCCTGAAGGTCGGCGACGCCGAGCTCGGGCTCGTCGCCGAGGAGAAGGCCGACGTGTCTTTGCCGCCGCGGATGGTGCTCAGCATCGACGTGGCCGATGTCGACGCGTTGCTGCCGCTGGTCGAGGCGGCGGGAGGCCGGGTGCAGGGGCCGTCCAACGACATGCCTTGGGGACAGCGGGTTGCGCACGTGTTCGATCCCGACGGAAACCCCGTGAACCTGACGCAGTCCCTTTAGGCTTGGTCTCGTGATCCGGATCGTGTCGTCGGACGAGGTGCCGTGGGAGGACGTCGAGGCGATCTTCGACGGGTCCGAGCCCGGCAAGTGCCACTGCCAGCGGTACAAGGTCAAGGGCTGGATCTGGCGCGACTCGACGCTGGCTGAACGGGTTGCGGCGCACGAATCGCAGGCGGCTCGCGGCAGTGGGCTGGTGGCCTATGTGGACGATCAGCCCGCTGGGTGGGTGGCGGTCGAGCCGCGGTGTTCCTATGCGAAGTTGCTCGGCATGCCCATTCCGTGGAAGGGGCGTGACGAGGACAAGGACGACCCCGACGTGTGGGCTGTGACGTGTTTCGTGGTGCGCAAGGGGTTTCGTCGGCAAGGGCTCACGTACGAGCTGGCGGCGGCTTCGGTTGAGCATGCGCGTTCGAACGGTGCGCGGGCGGTCGAGGCTTATCCGATGATCGCGGCGCCGGGGCAGAACGTGACTTGGGGCGAGATGCACGTCGGGGCGCGGCAGGTGTTCGAGGAGGCGGGGTTCGTGCAGGTCACGCACCCCACGAAGCGGCGGTTCGTGATGCGGGTGGACTTCTGATGTTCGAGGAGATCGTCATCCCGACTGCCCGGCTGGACTTCCCCGCGTTGACTGCGGGCGAGGGACCTGTTGTGGTGTGCTGGCACGGGTTTCCGGACCACCCGCTGTCGTTCGGGCCGCTCGCTTCCCACCTGGTGGCGGCGGGGAGGCGGGTCGTCGTGCCGTTCCTGCGCGGGCATCACCCGTCGACGTACGACGAGCTGCGGTTCGCGGACGGGCTGACGCTGGCCGCCGACGCTGCCGCGGTGAACGAGGCGCTTTCGGATGAGCCGCTCGACGTGATCGGGCACGACATCGGTGCCGGAGTCGCGGGACGGCTCGCGGCTGTGTGGCCGGAGCGGGTGCGGCGGGTGATCACGATGTCGGTGCCGCCGCCGGCCGCGTTGCGCACGATCTTCGACGATCCCGCGCAGCAGCAACGGTTCTTCTACCTGTTCATGTTCCAGGTTCCCGGAGTGGCGGAGCGCCTGCTGAACTCCACGTTGATCGACTACCTGTGGAGCACGTGGTCGCCCGGTCTCGAAGTTCCGCAGTACGTCCACGACATGTACTCGGATCCTGCGTTGCGGGCCAATGCTTTGAAGCTGTACCGCGCCAACTTCGACCGTTCGCTGCACGATCCGGAGCTCGCGTCGCTGGCTCAGGCGTCCGAGAAGCCGGCGTCCGTCCCGATGCTGGTGCTCGCGGGTGCTCAGGACGGCTGCATCACGCCCGACAACTACGCCGGCGCCGCCGACGGTCTCGCCCAGCGGTCGCGGGTCGAGATCGTGGCGGGCGCCGGGCACTTCCTGCAGCTAGACCGCCCCGACGAGGTCGCGGCGCTCGCGCTTGACTGGCTGCGGTGACTTGCGGACGCGGCCCCACGGCTTGAACACGGACAGGATGTAGGCGAACAGCAGCAGCGTCGGCGCGACGACGACCGGGTGCATGATGCCGGACGGGATGACCGCGGTGGTGTCGCCCGCGAGCATGCGCCTCCCGACCTGTGCGGCCTC
Source organism: Lentzea sp. NPDC006480 (assembly GCF_040611995.1). NCBI lineage: Bacteria > Bacillati > Actinomycetota > Actinomycetes > Pseudonocardiales > Pseudonocardiaceae > Lentzea > Lentzea sp. NPDC006480. The sequence goes on along the minus strand of NZ_JBEXPJ010000318.1, from coordinate 691 downwards.
GGCCACACCAGGGCGCAGCAAGAAGGCGATGAGCAGCGACATGCCGATGTTCATGAACAGCTTGATGGCCACCCACCAGTACTTGACGAGGCCGTACTTGCTGCCGACGCCCAGGACCACGCCGGAGATCATGCAGACGATGCTCGCCCCGAACATCGGCCAGATCGCGAAGACGTCGATGGCCTGGATGGCGACGCCCGCCGTGTTCACGTCTGATGTGTTGACCGCGACGACGGCGCAGATTCCCAGCGCGAGGTCGATGCCGAGCCACGCCGCCGCCGACAGGACGTGCACGAGCAGCACGGCCTTGCGGGCGCGGCCACTGAGCTTGCGGGTGGTAGTCATCGGTGGGCGCTCCTTCGTCTCGTGGTGTCGCGTCTTACTCTCGCGACGACGAGGGCCGGCATCATCCGCTCACGTTCTGATCTCGCGTACGTCAGATTGCGTACGTCAGATTGCGCACGCGGTTTCGGGCGCGCCTGCGGCGACCCGGCACATGCCCTCCTTCGTCGGGCGTGCGCCGGACCGGAATTGTCGGGTCGGCTTGCGTAGATGGTCGCGGGGCCGGGTCCGGGTGCGTGCGATTGCCGCGCGTTGCGTAGGTGGTCACCAGGTGCGAGTTGCGTTGTCGGACAAAGGCGTGCTGGTCGACCACCTCGTCGCGAACTCCAAGGAACAGCGCATCGTCGAC
>NZ_JBEXPJ010000317.1:0-3614 GCF_040611995.1 Lentzea sp. NPDC006480 | reverse complement strand
GTAGTAGTCCCGCACTGCCGCGACGTATTCCTGCACGCTGATGGCCCCGTCGCCGTCCGTGTCGAGGTGCGCGAACGCCATCCCTGCTGTGCCAGGACCTGGTGGTAGAGGTGGACCGGGTCGGCGGTGCCGTTCCACGCGTTGTGCGGGCCGCCGTGGATGTCGAGCAGGAGCGGTTGCGGGCCGGTGGCGGACGGGTCGCGGACCAGCCAGCCGTGCACGACCGTGCCGTCGGAGATGGTGAACTCGCGCTCTTCCCGCACGAACAGCTCGGTCCTGTTGTGTTCGGTGTGGACGGTCACGTCACCGTTGCGCACGTCGACGGTCGCGATCTCGCCGTACGACGTGGGTGTGCACAGGACGATCGCGGCTTTGCCCGAAGCGACGGAAAGCCCTGCTACGACTCGGGAATCGCCGCCGAGGACGAGCTGAGGTGAGCCGCCGTCGAGATCGACCGAGTAGAGCTGGGTGCAGCCGCGGTCGCGTGCGCAGAACAGGACCTCGCCGTCCGCCAGCGCCGGCAGACCGCCGGGATACCCCGCCATGCCGGGCATGACGTTGCGGTCCAGGGGTTCTGACAGGTTGCGCACTTCGCCGTCGAGCGACAGGAGCAGCACGCTGAAGTGTCCGGAGTCCGCGGTGGTGCGTCCGGCGACGAGCAGACCTTCTTCGGTCCACGCGACCGTTGCGGCCTGACCGGTGGCGAGCCCGACGAGCTTCGGTTCCGCGTGTCCAGCGACGTCGACCACGTGCACCGGCACGCGGAAGGTCAGGTCGGCGTCCTGGTCGCGGGCACCCGTGAAGGCCAGCTGAGTGCCGTCGGGTGACCACGCGGGCGTGCCGGCGAACCAGTCGCCCTCGGTGACCTGCCTGACCTCACGGCTTTCCAGGTCGAGCACGTGCAGGTGAGCGCGGACGCTGCGCAGATAGCCCGAACCGTCGGCCTTGTAGTCGAGCCTGGACGTGGCGATCGGTGCCTTGGCGTCCGCGATGTCGACCGGCGCCGAGAACGCGAGCCGGGTGCCGTCCGCGTTCCACACCGGCTGACCCGCGCCGAGCGGCAACGACGTGAACTGCTCCGGTTCGCCGCCGTCGGCGGGCAGCAGCCAGATCTGCGGCGGGCCGTCCTGGGCGCGCAGGAACGCGATGCGGCTCCCGTCCGGCGACCACACCGGCGCCTGGTCCGACTTGCCCCTGGTCAGCTGCTTCGCCTTGCCGTCGGCCACCCGCCACAACGCGCGGTCGTCCCGGTCGGCCTCGCGGTCGGTGGTGCGCAGGACGTAGACGATCTCGGTGCCGTCCGGCGAGAGCGTGGGCTGTTCGGGCAGCGCGTAGCCGTACAGGTCCTCGATGGTGGTCACGATGCGGTCCCCCTCTTGAGTTCGGTGCGGAACAGGTCGAGCACGTTCTGCCCCATGACCAGGGCGATGTCGTCTTCCGGCCATCCACGCTGTCGAAGCGCATCGACGACCAGTGGCAGCCCGGCCGGGCCCTCCAGCCCCGGCAGGTACCGGTCGGTGGGCACGCCCTCGATGAACTGCGCCTCGCAGCACGGCGGCGTGACGTCCTGCAGGACCTCCTTCACGAAGTCCGGGCCGAGGCCGACGTGCCGGATGCCCATGACACCCGTGATGTGCTCGATGTGGTCGATCAACCGCTCGATGCGGAAGTCGGACTCGTGCAGGAACGGCGCGAAGAAGTTCACGCAGACCACGCCGCCGTTCGCCGCGATGCCCCTGAGCTGGTCGTCGGTCAGGTTGCGGTGGTGGTCGCGCAGTGCCCGCGCCGACGAATGTGTTGCCATGACTGGACGTGTGGCCAGCTCCAGCACGTGCTCGACGCCCGCGGCGCTGAGGTGGCTGACGTCGAAGATCATGCCGAGACGTTCCATCTCGGCGAACGCGGCGACGCCGGCACGCGTCAGCCGGCTCCCGGTGGCGTCCTCGCCGCTGCCGTCGGCCAGCGCGGTGCGGCCGAAGTGGGCGAGCGAGGCGATTCGCACGCCCAGCCGGTACAGGGTTTCGATCAGTTCGACGTCCTCGCCGACGCCAGGAGCGCTTTCCAACGCCAGCACCAGAGCGATGCGGTTCGATTCGAGAGCCGCGTCGATGTCCTCGCCGTCGAAGCAGAGTTCGACGGTGTCCGGGTTGCCCTCGGCGATGCGGTGCGCGGCCTCGATCATGCGCAGTGTTCGGCGGAGCGCGCCTTCCGGGCGGAAGAGGTCGTCGATGAACACCGGCAGCACCTGCAGGTTCACCCCGCCCGCGTGCAACTGTGGCAGCCATTGGTCGCGGAAGTGCGGCACCCACCGTTCGACGGGCCGGTGGACGATCGCGTCCAGCAGGTCGTTGTGCGTGTCCGCGATGATCACGAAGCGTCCTCCCACAGGCTGGTGTGCCGCGACGGAGCGGCCGCGAGCAGTTCACGCGTGTAGCTGTGTTGCGGGTCGGCGAGCACCCGCTCGGCCGGGCCCTCTTCCACGATCTTGCCCGACCGCATCACCGCGATGCGGTCGCTCACGTACCGGACCACGGCGAGGTTGTGCGAGATGAACAGCATCGACAGGCCCAGCTGCCGTTGCAGATCGCGCACGAGGTTCAGCACCGCGCCCTGCACGGACACGTCCAGCGCGGACGTGATCTCGTCGGCGATGATCACCTTCGGCTGACCGGCGAGAGCCCTGGCGAGGGCCACTCGTTGGCGTTGACCGCCGGACAGGCGCGCCGGCAGTGAGGTGGCTCGGCTGGGATCGAGGTTGACGAGTTCGAGCAGCCGGGCGACCTCGGCGCGCTTGCCGGTGCCTCGCGGCATGGCTTCGGAGATGGACTCGCCGATGCTCATCCGCGGGTCGAGGGACGAGTACGGGTCCTGGAAGACCATCTGCAGCCTGCGGTGCCGCAGCCGTTGGATGTCCGCGCCGTCCAGCAGGATGCGGCCGGCGGTGGGCGGGACGAGGCCGACGGCCGCGGCGGCGAGGCTGGACTTGCCAGACCCCGACTCGCCGACGAGCCCGACGACCTGGCCCGACGGCACGGTCAGGCTGACGTCGTCGACGGCCCGCAGGGATCCGTACCGCAGGCTGACCGACTCGAACCTGAGCTCACTCATCAGACGCCACCCCTCCTCGGCTCGCCACTGCGGCGCCTGCCACGACTTCCTCCGCGAGCCGCCAGCAAGCGACCTGATGTCCGCCTTCGACCTGGGTCAGCTCCGGTTCCTCGTCCCGGCACCTCTGATCGGCCAGCGGGCAGCGCGGCGCGAACGGGCAGCCCACCCCGATCTCCGCGGGTTCCGGCGGTCTGCCTGGGATCACCGCCAGCGGCGCGTCCCGATCCGTCTCCAGGTCGGGAACCGCGGCCAGCAACGCCGTCGTGTACGGGTGCCGCGCCGACGTGAACAGCTCCGCGGTCGGCAGCTCCTCGACGATCCGCCCCGCGTACATCACCAGCACCCGGTCGCAGGTCTGCGCGACCACGGTGATGTCGTGGCTGATCAGCAACACCGCCGCCGACCGCTCCTCGCGGACTCGCGCGAGCAACCGCAGCACCTGCCGCTGCACGGTGACGTCCAGCGCGGTGGTCGGCTCGTCGGCGATCACCAGCCGCGGCTCGCCC
>NZ_JBEXPJ010000316.1:0-3628 GCF_040611995.1 Lentzea sp. NPDC006480 | reverse complement strand
GGTCGTCCGGGCCGGGTAGAACAGGGAGATGACGAAGCTGTCGCTCGATTACGCGGCACTGCTGCAGGACCTCACGAAGCCGCTGACTCCCGCCGGCGTGGGCCAGGCCTTGCTGGACGCGGCGGCCGCCCACTACCGCCGTGCGTGGGACGAGTGCTCGCTGGTCGAGTTCACTCAGTCGACGGCGAACTACCTCTACGACGTGGCCGGCACGCGTGCAGAACGCACCGTGGCCGCCTGGGCCGTCACGCCTGGCGAAATCGAGAAGCGGGACGTCTCCTACCAACGCGGCTTTCCACTGCTTCCGTCACCTGACGGCACGCCGACCGACCGCGGGCATCTGATCCCGCACCTGACCGGCGGGGAGTTCGGGCCGAACATCTTCGCCCAGCACCGCCCGCTGAACCGCGGTTGGTCAGTGCAGGGCAAGACGTTTCGCGCACTGGAGCGAGAGGCCGCCAAGCCTGGCACCTTCTACTTCGGCCACCTGCTCTACGAAGACGAAAGCGACTACCCCGCCGCGATCGAGACAGCCCTCCTGCGCGGCGCGGCTCTGCACGTCGAGTGGTTCCGCAACCGCGCGCCGTTCGGCAGCGACTGATCCTCGTCTCCCCCACATCGGCCGGGCATCGCTGCTCGGGAGGCAACCTGACCTCGTGCAACGCCTCGCCCACGCGCTGAAGGGCTCTGTCCGGCGCGACAGTGGCCGCCAGACCGGTGAACAGCAAGGCCTGGCTGATCGGCACCAGGGAGGCGCGGATCGGCGTGGTAGCAGGGCGGTGGTCGCCTCGGTCGCGCTCGCCTGGATCGCGCGGGCAACACGCTCAGCACGCTGCCCGCGCGGATCGAGGTCAGAGCTGGTTGATGCGCACCAGGTTGCCGGCCGGGTCGCGGAACGCGCAGTCCCGCACGCCCCACGGCTGGTCCTCCGGCTCCTGCAGCACCTCGCCCGCACCGGACGAGGTGACCCACGCCTGAGCGCGGTCGAACACGCTCTGCAGGTCCTTCGAGCCGAGCGAGATCGCGGTGTAGACGCCCTTGGCCATGAGCACGGCGATGGTGCGGCGCTCCTCGTCGCTCACGCCGGGGTCGACGGCGGGCGGGTGCAGGACGATGCCGGTGTCGGGCTGGTCGGGCGGGCCCACGGTGATCCAGCGCATGGTGCCCTGGCCGACGTCCTTGCGGACCTCGAAGCCGAGTGCGTCGCGGAAGAAGCCGAGGGACTTCTCCGGGTCGTCTGCGGGCAGGAACGCCGCGGCGATGATGACTGACATGCCGGTCAACCTAATCGCCCGGACCGGTCGCCGCTTCTCGATTCCTGATCGGCCGCATCACCGCCTTGGCCAGGCAGTTCGGGATGCCCTGGCCGTCCTCGGCGGCGACCTTGCGGTACTGGCTCGGCGACATGCCCACGAGCTCGGAGAAGCGGGTGCTGAACGTGCCGAGCGAGGTGCAGCCGACCTCGAAGCAGACCTCGGTGACGGACATGTCGCCACGCCGCAGCAGGGCCATCGCGCGTTCGATGCGGCGGGTCATCAGGTAGCTGTAGGGCGACTCGCCGAACGCGGCCCGGAACGCCCTCGACAAATGCCCTGCGGACAGGTGCACGCCGCGAGCCAGCGCCGCCACGTCGAGCGGCTCCCGGTACTCGCGGTCGATCCTGTCGCGCACCTTCCGCAGCAGCACGAGCTCCTGCAGGCGCGGGTCCTGGGCGGTCACGTTGAACAGCCTAAGCCCCGCGCCTGACAGATCACTGACTCAGCAGGCGCCCTGGTCGCGCCAGACACCCCACTCACCGGTGGTGCCGGGCTCCTCGCCCTTCGTCCACCACTGGGCCCTCCACTTGCGACCCTTGTGCGCCACGTCGTTGCCGCCGGTGTAGACCTGCTCGCGGTCCCACGCGGGGAGCGAGCAGGCGGGCGGGTTCGACGTCGTGGTCGTCGTGGTCGTCGTGGTCGTCGTCGAAGTGGTGGTCGGCGTGGTGCCGCCGCCGATCCGCGGGTGGTCGGCCGTGATCGCGTACGACTGACCACCGAACGTGAACACGAAGTTCGACGGCGTCGAGATCGGCAGCTGGTAGCTGACCGTCATCTCCACCGACGCGCCCGGTGCGAGCGACTGCCACGACGGCAGCGTCAGCTCCGCCTTCTGGAAGTCGCCCTTCAAGCCACCGACGTTGGCCCCGCTGTGCCCCTTGGACACGACCTTCAGCCCGAACCCGGACTGGTCGGCCATCCCGCCGGGCGCGCTGGTGCCGTAGTCGAACGCGATCTTCGTGCCACCGGGGATGGTGACCGCGGACCGGTTCGTGAACTTGATCTTCGGCGTGATCGGGTAGTTGTTGTCGCCCAACGCGAAGCCGTAGACGTCCACGTCGACCGCGAGCGACTGCGACTGCTGCGCGGACGCCTTCGACGCACCGTAAGGCGCGGCGCCGTTCAGGCCGGTGTTGATCGTCGACAGCAGCGTGTCGCCGATGAAGTACTCCTTCTTGGCGGAGTCGTACCTGTAGTCACCGGCGAGCTCCCAGATCATGATGCCGCCGAGGCCCTTGTCGCGCACGTACTTGGCCTTCTCGGCGATCGACTGCTCGGTCTCGGTGGAGAGGAACACCTTCTTGTCGTTGTTCCACAGCCACGGCGACTTCAACGTCGAGTCGTAGTACGGCGTGTACGTGCCGGTGAGGCGGTCGGTCGGGTCGTTGACCGGGTCGAGGCCGTACTGCGCGGAGTACGAACCGGTGACCTTCGCTTCGAGGTTCTTGGTGTGCCACAACGGGTTCACGCCGGACGGCACCTCGGCGCCGCCGGCCGTGACGTCGTGCCAGATGTTGTCGATGCCGGTCGCGCCGTTGCCGCACGGCGTGGTCGAGCCGACCGAGGAACCGGTGCCGGGCGGACACTTCGACTGGTCCGGCAAGGCCGCCTTGCCCCACAACCCGTTCGTGCCACCGTCGACGCCCTGCCAGCCGCGCGAGTAGAACGGCACGCCCAGGTTGATGCGTCCGGCCTGCATCGCACCGCGGTAGTAGTGGTACGCCCAGTCGGTGTTGAGGTAGCCCATGCCCTCGTACTGCGGCGCTGTGTACACACCGCCGGCCGACAGCTCGCCGTCCTTGCCGTCGTCGTAGAGCGCCGCGTTCGGGCCGACGAAGTGGTTCCACGAGCCGTGCAGGTCGTAGCTCATGACGTTGAGGTAGTCGAGGTACTTGACGACCTGGTACGACTCCTGGCCGCGCAACAGCCAGCCGGACGCGGGGACGGCCGCGGTCAACAGGTAGTGCTTGCCGTCGGCGGCACCGGCGCGGTCGAGCTTCTCCCGCAACGTCTTCATGATCGCCGAGTAGCCGGTCCACAGGTTGCCGCGGTTGGCGTTGGAGATCCAGAAGTCGTCGGGGTTGCCCGCGTGGTTGTTCGACGTCGCGTACTCGTAGTCGATGTCAGCGCCGTTGAACCCGTACTGGCGCAGGAACCCCACCACGGAGTCCGCGAACGTGTCGATCGCGGCCTGCGAAATGACACAGCTTCGGCCTGCGCATCACCACTGCGGTCACCGTCGCGCTCGGCATCGTGCGCATGGCCATCCAGAAGGACCCGAACCGGCCGTCCAAGGACGAGGTCCGCGAGGC
>NZ_JBEXPJ010000315.1:0-3637 GCF_040611995.1 Lentzea sp. NPDC006480 | reverse complement strand
CATCGACGTCTACCTGGACAACGTCGGCGGTGATCACCTCGCGGCGGCGATCTCCTCGTTGCGTCCACACGGGAGGGTCGCCTGGTCGGGCGCGATCGCCCAGTACAGCTCAGCTCCCCCGGCGGCGCCTCACAACCTGGCCGAGGTGATGTTCAAGACCCTGCGCGTGGAGGGTTTCCTGGTCCGCGAGCACCTGGACGCACGCTCGCGGTTCGAGCGCTTTCTGGTGCCGCACATCCAGAACGGCTCCGTGACCGTTGACGAGACCGTTGTGGACGGTTTCGCCAACGTCGTCCCGGCGTTCCTCGGTGTGCTGCGCGGCGACAACACGGGCAAGATGCTCGTGCGGCTCTAGGGGTAGTAGCCCTCGACCGGCACCTTCGCCTCGTCGTAGAGGTGCGGTCCGTCGGTGGGCACGTCGGTGAACCCGCCCGTGGTCTTCAGCCCGTTGAGCTGGCTGGTCGCGAGCGCGAACACCACGTGCCCGATCCCCGACCGCGCCAACGCTCCCCCGCACATGCCGCACGGCTCGCAGCTCGTGTACATCGTGGTGCCGGCGGCGGTGTCCGCGTCGAGGTTCTGCGCGGCCCACCTCGCCAGCTTGAGCTCGGGGTGGGCCGTGATGTCGTTGTCCGTCAAGCAGGAGTTGCGCTCCTCGGCGAGCACCGTTCCGTCCGGCCCGGCCAGCAACGACCCGAACGGCGGGTTACCGCTCTCCCGCGCCTCGCCCGCCAGCTCGATCGCCCGCCGCAGGTGTGCCTCGTTCACCGGAACTCCTTCCGCACCGCGGCCAGCGCATGCCAGGCGACTTCCGGATGCCGCGTCTCCTCCGGATCGCCTTCGAACGGGTCGAGCACCACGGCGTGGGCACCGTCTTCTCGCAACTGCCGCAAATCGGCGACGACCTGCTCGATCGTGCCCTCGCCGAGCCTGCGGTTCTCCGGCGCCTGGTCGGTGAGCTTCAGGATGATGCGCGGCGCCAGCTGCGGCATCCGCCGGTCCTCCTCGGCGACTCGTGCTTTCAGCCTGTGCAACGACTCCCGCCACGCCTGCGGCGTCTGCCGCAGCGGGTGCCAGGCGTCCGCGAGCCGAGCCACGCGCCGCAGCGCCCCCTCGCTGTGCCCACCGACCCAGATCGGCACATGCCCCGCCCGACAGCCCTCGTCCACCCACGCCTCGCGCACCGTCGTGATCAGCTCGTCGGCGAGCTTTCCCCTGCGCTCGAACGGAACCCCGAGCGCGTCGAACTCCTGCCGCGCCCACCCGACCCCGACGCCGAGGACGAACCGCCCGCCGCTGAGGTCGTGGAGGTTCGCCGCCATCCGCGCCACCAGCAACGGATGCCGGTACGCCGCGATCAGCACGGTGGTGCCGAGGGTGACCCGCTCGGTGACCCCGGCGAGCCACGCCAGCGTGGTGAACGGCTCGTAGAACGGCAGCGGGTACTGCTCGGCCACGTCCGGCGTGACCACCACGTGGTCCGACATCATCAGCAGGTCGAACCCCAGGCCCTCCACCGTGCGCGCCCAGTCGCGCAGCACGGCCGGACTGGTGCCGGGGCCGAAGTTCGGGACGTTCACGCCGATCAACACGCCACCAGGCTATGTCGCCGAGCCCCCGAACGTGTCCAACTGGCGCGGGCCGGCTCTGCTCCCCCGTGGCAGAGCCGACCCGGCTGATCGGCGCCCCCAGCTCTCCGACCCACGTCAAGCTTCGCGGGGCGGCGGGCGCGTCGCTATTGGCGGTTCCGCCAGAACGCCACCGCCGCGCCCACCCTGGACGCGACGCCGAGCTTGTGGATGATCTGGCTGACGTGGGCGCGAACGGTGCGTTCGCTGATCCCCAGCCTGGTCGCGATCTGGCGGTCGGTCCGGTCCTCGGCGAGCTCTCGCAGGACTTCGTACTCACGCGGACTGAGCATGCGCGCACTCTCCTTCGCACGGCGAAGAAGGAACGCCTGGACCTCCACGGCGCAACGGGGAGGCGAACCTCTCCCGGTCACCGAAGCAGGAGCAGACGACCCTGTGGTCCACTCCAGTGTGTCAGGTTCCGCGCGGCCCGTCAGTCCGTCTCGCCGACCGGCTGGGGGCACTGGCCGCCAGGCGTCGTCAGCAGCTCGAAGTGCCACATCTCGTTGGCGTACTTCTGACACAGCCCGTAGTCCGCGCCGTGCTGGATCAGCCAGTCGTCGGCGTTGGTCGGGCCGATGTCGATCGCCTTGCCCGTGACGTGGTTCGACCTGTCCGGCGGCTGCACCCACTTCCGCGCTTCCTTCTCGCTGGCGTACCGCGTGACGGCCTCGTCGAACAGCCGCTGCTGGTACTCCTTGCTGCGCCAGCCCGACGTCACCCGCAGCTCGATGTTGCGCGTCCTGGCATCCTTCGCGGCCTCGCGCATCGCCTTGAGCAACGCCGGGTCGAGGTTCGCGATGGCGGCGTGCTCGTCGTCGTCCAACGAGATGCTGCCGTTCTCCGGGATGCTGCCGTCGCCCTGGACACGCACCTGCGACGTGCTCGCCGGACCGGGCACGGGGTCCGGCTCGGGCGCGGTCGAGCACGCCGCTGTCGCGAGGACGAGCACTGCGAGGATTCCACGGATCGCTGCCACGGGTTCGAGCCTGCAGCGGCGATGTCCCCGGCTCGCGCGCGGAATGTGCGCGTTCTGCAACGAGATGTCGACAACGGTGGTTACAGGCGAGAATCACGGCGTGAAGAACCTCGACCGGCTGCTGGTGTCCGGAAGCACCGCGTCCGCCGTGACCGATCTGGTGATCCCGGCACTGCTGCTGCGCGCGCCCCACGCGACGTGGACCGAGCTCGTCCACATCTACGTGCCCACCAGCCCCACCGTCGCGTTCAGCGGCCGGGACCTGCGCTCGCCCGGCATCACCAAGGCCACCGAGATCGCCCGAGCCGCCGGGTTCGAGACCGTCGTGCGCTCGCCAGGCGGCCGGATGGTGGCCTACGACAGCGGCGCCGTCGTGATCGACCACCTGGACCGCACCACCGGCATCCGGCACGCGGGCAGCGCGACCTTCGCCGCCAACGCCTCGGCCCACGCGCGCGTCCTACGTGGACTCGGCGACGTCGACGCCCGCGTCGGCGAGGTGGACGGCGAGTACTGCCCCGGCGAGTACAGCATCAATGTGGGCGGGGTGGCCAAGGTCGTGGGCTCGGCGCAGCGCGTCACGTCGACCGGCTCGCTGTTCAGCACGGTCGTCCAGGTCGCCGTCTCGGACCCCGTCCGGGCCGTGATCGCGGACGTGTCGGACGCGCTCGGCTACGAACTGCGCCTCAGCAGCATCGCGGGCCTGGCCGACTACGCGCCCTCACTCGTCGCTGACGAGGTCGCCCGCGCGTTCTTGAAGGACTACCGCGACCGGCTCGGCCTGACCGACGGACCGCTGCCCGGCGAGGTGGCCGCACACGCCTTCACGGTCACGCCTGACAAGTGGCCGTTCCACGTCGACGACTGGACGCGGGCTCATCCCGTGCCAAGCGCCTGAGCGGTCCCGGGTTGGGACAGCACGATCTCAGCGTCCGGGTGCCGGCCAGAATGGGCCTCGACCTCGTCCTGGAGCTCGGCGTCATGCACAGGCTGTCCCGGCCAACGTCCATGAACGGCGCATTCATCCACC
>NZ_JBEXPJ010000314.1:0-3674 GCF_040611995.1 Lentzea sp. NPDC006480 | reverse complement strand
CGGGCACCGCGGCGATCTGGCTGTCCCGGCTCGACGGCTACCAGGTCGACAGCGTGCTGGCCACGCGGCCACTGCAGGTGCTACCCGTTTTCGGCCACACCGGGGACGCCGTGGCGCTGGCATTCGCAGGGTGAGATCGCGGCGGCGGCCGTTGCCGGGGCGTTGAGCCTGCAGGACGCGGCGCGCGTGGTGGCGTTGCGGTCGCAGGCGGTGGACGAGGCGTTGTCGCGGCGCGGCGGCATGTTGTCGGTGTCGCTGCCCGTCGACGAGGTGCGGCCGCTGATCGCGCGCTACGAGGAGCGGGTCGCGGTCGCGGCGGTCAACGGGCCGCGGTCGACGGTCGTCGCCGGTGAGGTCGAGGCGCTCGCGGAGATCGTCGCCGAGTGCGTCGAGAACGAAGTCCGGGCGCGGATGATCGCGGTGGACTACGCGTCGCACACGCCGCAGGTCGAGGCGATCCGTGAGCGGGTGCTCAGCGATCTCGCGGGCATTGAGCCCCGCACGAGCACGATCGCGTTGTACTCCACGGTCACCGGCGAGCCGATCGACACCACGATCATGGACGCCGGCTACTGGTTCACGAACCTGCGGCAGACGGTCGAGTTCCAGAACGCCACGAACGCCTTGCTGCGCGACGGTTTCCGGTTCTTCGTCGAGCCCAGCGCCCACCCGGTGCTGACGATCGGCGTCGAGCAGACCGCCGCGGAGACCGACGCCGTGGTGCTCGGAACGCTGCGCCGCAACGAAGGCGGGCCGAAGCAGCTGCTCACGGCGCTCGCCCAGGCTCACGTGAGCGGGCTGAACGTCAAGTGGGACTTCAGCGGCGGCAAGCTGGTCGACCTGCCGACGTACGCGTTCCAGCGGCAACGGTTCTGGCCCGCCGGGCAGGTCCGCTCCGGCGATCCGGCCGGGCTCGGACTCAGCGCGGTCGAGCACCCGTTGCTCGGCGCGGCGGTCAGCGTCGCGGGCGGCGAGGACGTGCTGTTCACGTCGAGGCTGTCGGCGCACTCGCACCCGTGGCTGAAGGATCACGCGGTCAGCGGCGCGGTCCTGTTGCCCGGCACGGCTTTCGTCGAGCTCGCGGTCAGGGCCGGTGACGAGGTCGGCTGCGAGAAGCTCGACGAGCTCACGATCTCCGCGCCGCTCGTGCTCGACGGATCGGTGCAGCTGCAGGTCGCGGTGCGGGGCGAGGAGAACAGCCGGGCGGTCGCGATCTACTCGCGCACCGACGACGACGCGCCCTGGATCGAGCACGCTTCCGGCACGCTGTCGAGCGGTAGCACTGCCAGTGACTTCGACGCGACGGCGTGGCCGCCGAGCGCGGAAACCGTTGACGTCGAGGGAGCTTACGAGCGGTTCGCGGACATGGGCTTCGAGTACGGGCCCGCGTTCCAGGGACTGCGCGCGGTGTGGCGGGACGGCGACGACGTCTACGCGGAGGTGGCGACCACCGAGGACGCCGCGGGATTCGGACTGCACCCGGCGTTGCTGGACTCCGCGCTGCACGCCGCGTTGCTCGCGAAGGACGGCGTTGGGCTGCCGTTCTCGTGGGAAGGCGTGTCGCTGCACGCCACGGGCGCGACGGAGCTGCGGGTCCGGCTGCGTTCCCACGGGGACGCCATGGAGATCGCGCTCGCCGACACCACTGGTCAGCCGGTTGCCACGGTCGAGTCACTCGTCGTGCGGCCGGTCGCGTTGCCGCAGAACGAGGTCGACCGCGACTCGCTGTTCCGGATCGAGTGGACGCCGGTCGCACTGCCTTCGGAAGCAGCTGAGAACGTGGTCGTCGAACACGTCGTCGGCGACGGCAACGTCATCGAGTCGACGCGGGCCCTGACGTCTCGGGTGCTCGCCAAGCTGCAGGAGTGGATCACCGGCGAACGTGCCGAGCGGCTCGCTTTCGTGACGCGCCAGGGAGATCTGGCCGGGCAGGCCGTGTGGGGGCTGGTGCGGTCGGCGCAGACCGAGCACCCCGGCCGGTTCGTGCTGGCCGACATCGACGACGACGCCGTTCTGCCGCAAGCGCTCGCCACCGACGAACCGCAGCTGCGCATCAGGCAGGGACAGCCGCAGGCACCGCGCCTCACCCGTGCGGCGGCCGCGCGGGAGGTCGTCTGGGATAGCCCGGTGCTGATCACCGGTGGCGGCGGGCTCGGCGGCGTGATCGCGCGGCACCTCGTCGCCGAGCACGGCGTCACGGAGCTGATCCTGGCCAGCCGGAGCGGCAGGAAGCCGGACTGGGAGGTCGACGCGACCGTCAAGGTCGTCAAGTGCGATGTCAGTGACCGCAAGGCGTTGCAGCGGCTGTTGAAGAAGCACACCGTCAAGTCCGTTGTGCACACCGCGGGCGTGCTGGACGACGGCGTGATCGAGTCGCTGACACCCGAGCAGTTCGACACCGTGCTGCGGCCCAAGGTCGATGCCGCGTGGCACCTGCACGAGTTGTTGCCCGAGGCCAGGATCGTGCTGTTCTCGTCCGCCGCCGGCATTCTCGGCGGTGCGGGACAGGGCAACTACGCGGCGGCCAACGCGTTCCTCGACGCGCTCGCCCAGCACCGGCCGAACACCGTGTCGCTGGCCTGGGGCACCTGGGAAGCGACGGTCGGCCTCACCGGTTCGCTGACCGAGGTCGACCGGGAACGCCTGGTGCGCGCGGGAATGCCGCCGATCACCCCGGCGCAGGGAACCGCGTTGTTCGACGCGGCCCTGGCGAGTGGCGACGCGGTGGTGCTGCCGGCACGCCTCGACCTCGCGACGTTGCGGGCACAGGGAGAGGTTCCCTCGTTGCTGCGCGGCCTGATCCGCACTCGCGCGCGCCGCACGGTCGCCGGTTCGGACGCCGCGACCGGACTGGCCGCGAAGCTGCGTCCGCTGGGCGAGACCGAACGTCTCGACGCGTTGCTCGACCTGATCCGCGCGCAGGTCAGCGCGGTGCTGGCGCTGGAGGGCTTCGACGCGGGGCGGGCGTTCCGCGACCTCGGCTTCGACTCGCTGACCGCGGTCGACCTGCGCAACCGCCTCACCGCGGTCACCGGCCTTCGGCTGCCAGCGACGCTCGTGTTCGACTATCCGACCGCGCACGTGCTGGCGGCGTTCCTCCGCGACGAGCTGTTCGGGGCGGATGATGTGGTTGTCGCCACGCGGACGGTCTCCAGCGACGACGACCCGATCGTCGTGGTGGGGATGGCCTGCCGGTTCCCCGGCGGGGTGTCGACGCCCGAGGACCTGTGGCGGCTGGTGCTCGACGGCGCGGACGCGATCTCCGAGTTCCCGTCCGACCGCGGCTGGGATCTCGACTCGTTGTTCTCCGGCAACGACATCGGCACCTCGGCGACGCGGCTCGGCGGCTTCCTGCACGACGCGGGCGAGTTCGACCCGGCGTTCTTCGGGATGTCACCACGGGAAGCGCTGGCGACGGACTCGCAGCAGCGCCTGTTGCTGGAAACCGCGTGGGAGGCCTTCGAACGCGCCGGGATCGACCCGGTCTCGTTGCGAGGCAGCGACACCGGGGTGTTCGCCGGCGTGATGTACAACGACTACGCGCAGCTGCTCGGCGGCGAGTTCGAGGGTCACCACGGCACCGGGTCGTCGCCGTCGGTCGCGTCCGGCCGAGTGTCCTATGTGCTCGGTCTGGAAGGCCCGGCCGTCACGATCGACACGGCCTGCTCGTCGTC
>NZ_JBEXPJ010000313.1:0-3757 GCF_040611995.1 Lentzea sp. NPDC006480 | reverse complement strand
AACACCTCGATCGCAAGCCGCGCAACCTTTCTGGCGGACAGCGACAACGCGTGGCGATGGGGCGGGCGATGGTGCGGGCCCCGCAGGTGTTCCTGCTGCTCAAAGCGCCTTTGCCGGTGCTGGCGAAGGGCCCGTACGCCATCCTGTCCGCCAATGCGGTGTCGAGCCTGCCGGTGTGGGCCAGGATTCCGCTCAGGCTGCCCTACCTGCCGATCGCCGAGGCGACCGGTGTGCGGTTCGCGGGTCACGCGTTGATGCGCGGCCTGCGCTGGGTCACCGGCTAGCGGAAGTCGCTGACCCGGAACGTCCAGAGCATGTCGCGGTCGCGGGGATTCTCGTTCGGGCGGACGACCGGGTTGAACGAGGCTTCGACGCCGACCCAGCCCCGGAACCGGGCGTCGTCGTCGAGGATCTGCAGCATCGGCCGGACGTGCGAGTTGCGGGTGTAGCACGTCTGTTCATGGCCCTGCTCGTCCTTGGTCAGACAGCTGCACCACTGCCAATGGGTGTCGCGGCGGTCGTTGTTGGAGACTCGCACGATGTAGTTCTGGATCGACAGGTCGGTGTTCCCCTTCACGCAGCCTTCCTTGCAGGCGTTCGTGGCGGCGGGGAGGAGGTAGGTGAGGCACCACGACGTGGTGGCGCACGTCTTGTACCGCCCGATGTCGTAGGGATCCGCGTCGAGCGTCCTCGGGGCGTTGTTCTCCCAGCCCCGGACGTCCAACTCGAGCTTGCCGGGGAACGACTGGACGCTCGCCATCTGGCGCCGGGTGCTCAGCGAGGTGTTGCTGCCGTACGCGTACCCGGCCGTGGCCAGGGTGTTGAACCTGAGGTCGAGGCGGGCGAGCTTGTCGTCGGCGCTCGTGGTGATCGCCCACTGCTCGGACCACGCCTGGCCCACGTCGGTCCAGGTGATCTTGAGCAGACCGTTCTCGATCCGGTAGTCGCCGTGCCTGAGCTCGGCGGGGACGGAGGTGAAACCGCCCGCGGTCAGCACCTCGCACTCACGCACCAGAGACTGTCCCGGCGTCGCCGAGGGGGTCGAGCACGAGCGGTCGGGCGTGGTTCCGGTGCCCTCGCGAAAGGCTGGTTTGCCTTGCCGCCACAGGAAGGTCCGCGCGGTCACCTGCCCGCCGGCGAACCGGTAGTCGCCGAGCCGTACCCAGTTGTCCTCTCCCGCCTTGAACGAGCCGAGCGACACGACGAAGTTCGCCTTGCCACCGGGCAGGTCGGCGGCCGACGCCGTGGCGGGCAGGAACGTGAACAAGGCCAGCACGGCCAGGACGAGCGGCATCTTCCGCATGCAACCCCCAGTTTCAGCTCTGCAGGAAGTCCACCACAAGTGGTGTCGCCTCGTCCTGGAACTCCTCGAAGTAACCGTGTCGTGCGCCTTCGATGAGGTGCATGCGCGCGTTGGGAATCCGCTCGGTGATGAGGGGAGCGTTGGCCGTGGGGTTGAAGATGTCGTCGGTCCCGTGCACCACGAGCGTCGGCGCGGTGATCGACGGCAGCACGTCCCACGCGTCGTGCTCGGCGCTCGCGAAGAGGTGCAGCTTCTTGGCGTAGGGCGGCATCCGAGGGTCGCCGAGCGTGTTGAACGGGCCTTTGTAGGCAGGCGTGTACATCAGCTCTTCCAACGCCCGGCGCGCCTTCATCGGGTCGACCTGCGCCAGCGACTTGCGCACCTCGGCACTGCGTTCGATCCCGTGCGGCCCGCCGGGGGAGGTGCAGCCGAGCACCAGCCGGTCGACCCTTGAGCTGTGGGACGCGGCGATCCACTGCGCGATCCGGCCGCCCATCGAGGTGCCGTAGACGTGGGCCTGGTCGATGCCGGCGTCGTCGAGGATCGCGATGCAGTCCGAGGCGAACTGCCTGGTGCTGTAAGGGGTTTCGGGCTTGTCGCTGGAACCGGTTCCGCGATGGTCGGTGACGATCGTGGTGAACTCTGCGGAGAAGGCCGCGCGGACCTGTGACCACCAGCGGGACGAGTTCGACTGGCCCGCGATGAGCAGCAGGGGAGGACCAGAGCCTTCGACCGAGTAGAAGAGCCTGGTTCCGTCCGCGGCACGAGCGTGGGTCACGACTGGACAGCCTAGGACCTTGACTTCCGCGTAGATGGTCTAGTCCAATTCGCCAGAGAACAATCACTGACCCCCTGCCGGCCGCCACGCGTGAGGGATGGAAGCCCATGCAGCTTTTCGCTCGAATAAGCGCGGTGGCCGCACTGGTGCTCGGCACCGTGATCGTGAGCCTCGCCCCTGCCAGCGCCGCCGGTGTCACGGCGACGTTCGTCAAGCAGTCCTGGGACACCGGGTACACCGCCACGGTGACGATCAAGAACGAGACCAGCGCGGCCATCAGCTCCTGGAAGGTCGAGTTCGACTACCCGGCGTCCACGTCCGTCGGCGCCTACTGGGACTCGCTGCTCACCAAGAGCGGCAACCACTACGCGTTCGTCAACCGCGAGTACAACGGCTCGGTCGCGCCCGGTGCGAGCGTGTCGTTCGGCTTCAACGCCACCGGCACCGCGGACCCGTCGAACTGCACGATCAACGGCGCGGCGTGCACGGGCGGTGGCACCTCGCCGACGTCAACCACTACGACTACCACCACTACGACCACGACCACGACCACCACGACGACCGGACCGCCTCCGAACGGCAGCCTGCCGCGCAAGGTCCTCGTCGGCTACCTGCACGCCAGCTTCGCCAACGGTTCCGGCTACATCCCGATGAAGGACGTGCCGGACGAGTGGGACGTCATCAACCTGTCGTTCGCCGAGCCCTCCAGTGCCACGTCCGGTGAGCTGCGGTTCGCGCGGTGCCCGGTGGCGGAGTGCCCGAACGTCGAGTCCGAGGCCGACTTCATCGCGGGCATCAGGGCGCAGCAGGCCAAGGGCAAGAAGGTGCTGATCTCCATCGGCGGCCAGAACGGCCAGGTGCGGCTGGAGACCACGGCGGCGCGCGACGCGTTCGTGCGGTCGGTCGGCGCGATCATCGACAAGTACGGCCTGAACGGGCTCGACGTCGACTTCGAGGGCCACTCGCTCTCGCTCAACCCCGGTGACGTCGACTTCAAGAACCCGACCACCCCGGTGGTGGTGAACCTGATCTCGGCGCTGCGGTCGCTGAAGTCCCGCTATGGAGCCAGCTTCGTGCTCACGATGGCGCCGGAGACGTTCTTCGTGCAGGTCGGCTACCAGTTCTACGGCGGTGCGGGCGGCGGCGACGCGCGCACGGGTGCGTACCTGCCGGTGATCGAGGCGATGCGCAACGACCTGACGTTGCTGCACGTGCAGGACTACAACTCCGGACCCGTGATGGGCCTGGACAACCAGTACCACAACATGGGCGGCGCGGACTTCCACGTCGCGATGACCGACATGGTGCTCGCCGGGTTCCCGGTGCGCGGTGACACGACGAAGTTCTTCGCGGGGTTGCGGCAGGACCAGGTCGCGATCGGCCTGCCCGCCGCCCAGTACGCGGGCAACGGGTTCACGTCCGTCGCGGACGTCCACACCGCGCTCGACTGCCTCACCAAGGGCTCGAACTGCGGCAGCTACAAGCCGAAGGGCATCTACCCGAACCTGCGCGGCCTGATGACCTGGTCGATCAACTGGGACAAGTACAACAACTACGAGTTCTCCAAGTCCCACCGCGCCTACCTCCCCCGTTAAAACCATGAACGGCTCTTTCGTGGACCCCAGGTCCACGAAAGAGCAGGTCGCCGTAGCGGACGGTGATCCCGTTGATCGTTC
>NZ_JBEXPJ010000312.1:0-3795 GCF_040611995.1 Lentzea sp. NPDC006480 | reverse complement strand
GGTCGCCGCGCGACATCGTCGATGCCCGTTGCACGTGAAGTAGGCATCGACGCGCGTCGATGCCTACTTCACGTGCACCATAAAATCTCTTCGGAAGCTCGCTCTCTGGCGACAGGTAAAGCGTACGCTTGGCTTCGCATGACGCGCCAGGAAGTTCAACACGAAGAATCAACTGCCGGACCGCATCATTTGAGACGACGTGAATTACCTTCGGGGGCGCGGCGGCTGTTGGTGGTCGTTGCCTCCAGACAGGTCATCCAAAGCGCTCTCATCGACCTCGACCCCATCAGGGATCTCGTTCTTCGGGCTGGCATTCTCGCTCATTTGACACCTTCCTTAACCGGTGGGAAACATCAACAGTGAGCGTTCCGGGACCAGATAAAATCCCTTCGGAAGCTCGCTCTCTGGCGACAGGTAAAGCGTACGCTTGGTTTCGCATGACGCGCCAGGAAGTTCAACACGAAGAATCAACTGCCGGACCGCACCATTTGAGACGACACGAATTGCACTGGGGTGACCCATCTCGGTGGACGATAACGTTGCGTGCACCGCAATGCCTGAGTTCGAGCGATTGAGTCAAGTCACTTTGCACGGATCAGTGCAACGCACAGACTCCGGCTGTCGCGATAGGTGATGCATCTGCCGATCCGCCTCCGGCCGCCCTAGCCTGAGCCGACCGGAACTGCGGAACGAACATCGATGGATCCTTCCGTACGGATCCGCTTCACAACCTTGCTAGTTCAACGATTCTCCGCCACAAAAGGGCCATTGTAGATCGTATACTTAGCGGTCGTTGCTCTTGCGGCCCACGCGAAGTCGCCGCTTCCAGTCGGCTAGAGAGTCGAAACCGTCTTGAAGCTGAAAGAGTTCTGCGGTGCGAGCCTACTTCGCATCGCGTGTTGCACTTGCCGGTATCCAACCTTGTACCCGCCGGCAACTCCATCCATGCAGGTTTGAGCCGTGCATAGCGCTAGGAGCCGAAGTGCTCGCGGGTGCGGCGAAGGTCCGCAACGACGTCGACTGACGCAGCGTGATGACCGGCCATGCTGCTGCGCCTGGCCTCCGTAAGCGTGACCAACGCGTTCGCGTTGCTGCGCCTGTTGTCCATGAGTGATCAGGACAACGACGCGGAGATCCTGGCGCTGCAGCCCCAAATCACCGTCTTTGAACGCCAGCTGGGCAACACCCGCCCACGGTCTCTCTTCACCCCGCCGATCGGGCGTTCCTCGCGGCGCTGCTACACCGACTTCCGATCGAGGCGCTTCGTCGACTCCGATTGCGAGTGCGCCCAGGGACAGTGCTGCAATGGCACGGGAGTCTCATCGCACGACACCACGCGATCAGATCCCACGAAACGACCCAGCCGTCCACGCACCATCGACTCGATCCGGTTCCTGGTGCTGCACCTGGCATGGTAGAACCCCACCTCGGGCTACCGCCGCGTCCACGGCGAGCTGTTCGTGCTCGGCATCTCAGATCCCGGCGCCCACGGTGTGGCAGGTCCTCAAGGACGCCGGATTCGATCCGAAGCTGACCCCCGGTCAGAGCCGAGTCCACTGGTGGCTACGATTGCTAGAAGCCATGTCATGCGCCGAAAAGCTCACCCGCGGTTCGAGAATCAAAGATTTCACCCATGATGAACCGTTTACCGTCCCAGGCATTCGGCTCTTTACGAAGTTTTGATAGCTCACGAACGATCGCCCGATATGCCGTAACTGGCATAACGCGAAAATCCATACTAACACGAGTGGTATTTTCGACGTTCTCAACCGTACTGTGCAGGTTTCGCGAATCGAAAACTAGGAGTTGGCCGCGCCGAAGATTAATCGGCATTGCATCCTCCCGGAGATCTGCAATGAGTTCAGGTCGATCCTTCATGAACTCAAAGAAGTTTCCCCGACCTTGTTTGTACTCGTCGTACGAGTAGCCGAATTGACTGGCGAACGAGTTGATCGTCGCGACGCTGAATTGCTTAGAACACAGGCTAATCGTGCTGCTAGCCTTTGCGTCACAGAACGGGAGCCAGCAGTTGAACTCCTGAAAATAGTCTCCAACCATCGTGTCTGAGTGATACATGAAAAACTCGCCGTTTTCAAGTCGGTACTTGTCATCCAACAGTCCTGGAACATGGAACCGCACGGGCGGGTCGGCCTCAAAGACGAGATCGAGTCCCAGATGCGCACTAAGCCATTGGACAAAGCGGTGGTACTCGATTACCACCGCTTCGCCTAGCTCGCTCACTGTGTCGAACCAGAGCCCAGGCTCTTCCATGTGCTGCGCAATTTGATCCTCAGTGAAGTACTCATGCATTTTATTTAGCTGGAAGTCTCGTCGGATGCGATAACGAGACGACACCGCCACCCGAAGTTTTTCCGTCAACGCAGAAATTTCTTGTGAGCAATTAACTATCTCATGTTCACCCCAGCCCCAGCTGTCCCTATCAAGCTGTATTTTCAGGTCAAACAGAGACATCATGGCTCCTTCGTGCAGATGAGCAAAAGTGGCGGTTTAGACCAGTCGGGGCGCCATCGATACGATGACACCCCGACTACCCATTACAACTAGATGTACGGAGGATATGCCGGCTGCCCAGGGTCGCCACCCGCGAGCTCGTCCAGTTCGTCATCTTCGACGACTGCGGCGATGACGGGCTCATCAGCGTTTTCGAGGAATTCCGGGGTCTCATTCATTGGAAATCTCCTTGTGTTGTTGCGGACGTTTCGACTGGGGTATCAGTGAAGGCGAGCACCTTTGCCTTGAGTTCCGATTTCTTAGGCACGTAGGTCAGGTATGTCTGCACACGGGTTACGCGGAATGCTGGCGCTGTCTGGCTGCCACCGCTGAGCAGAGCTGCCTCATTGCCCGTTGGATTCAGGGTCACGGCTCCGTCGACGGCATCGGCCTTGATGGAGTCCACAACTGTGGTCGCGGAGAACACGAGCGCGCCACCATCGTTGGTGCGCAATGCGAAGATCGGATGAGATGCTGGAGCCAGCGTTCGTTGCAGTGAGTAACCCCGACCAGCCATTACCTGCTGCCCAACGACGTACCCGTTCGTCAGCTGGTCATCGAGCGCCACACTACGTGCGAACGAGTCCTTACCCGCGAGACCGCGGGTGTAGTGCTCAAGCAGTTGCTTGCCCAGGTCCGCGGGAGGGATCAGCAGGTCCGCGAAGTCAACCACCGCACTGGCGGCCGCTGCCGAGTTCATATCGGCCGGAGGCACATCCTCCGTGGTGAGCAGTGAGTAGGTCGCGAGCCATTTTCCATTGTCCCCGCGAGTGAACAGTGTATAGGTGGGACGCGGAGACGGCACCCCGCCGCGGACGCGATTCGACATCACAACGAACCAGTTCGCGTCAGCAGGCACGAGGAAGCGGGTGTCATTGCTGGTGATCAGCGGCACGGTCTTGGCGAGCTTCTTAGCGATCCGCAGCGCGGCTTCACTCGTGGTGCGCAGCGGCGGCGCCTCGATCTCAGCCAACATGGCTGGGTCAAGCGCCGAGTTGGCCTGGTTATTGCCGCGGTCGTACGCGGCGATCACGCTTTGCGCGTCCACGTTCGACAGCGCTGGGGCCTTGTCGGTCACGACCACGGTTTCACCAGCCCCGCAGCCCGTCGACGCGACGACGAGCAGGATCAGCGCCGGTAGGAGACTTCTCATGCGTGCACTACTCCTTGTGCTCATTGGAGCTGCCTGCGGACGAGCTGGTGGAACATGCCTTGGGTGTCGGCGAGCAGATTGTTCAAGACGAGCTCCGGCTCAGCCGCGATTCGGCTGGCGAGCTCGGCTCC
>NZ_JBEXPJ010000311.1:0-3830 GCF_040611995.1 Lentzea sp. NPDC006480 | reverse complement strand
GACACCGCGATCGGTACGCTGGAAAACGGGGGGATCCCCGAGCCCGGCGCTTCCAAGATCACGTGCGCGTTCGTGCCCGAGACGCCGAACGACGAGACACCAGCGCGGCGCGGGCGGTCGACCGCGGGCCAGGAGCGGGTCGAGGTCAGCAGTTCGACGTCGCCCGCCTCCCAGTCGACGTGCGACGACGGCTCGGTGATGTGCAGGGTGCGCGGCAGCACGCCGTGGTGCAGCGCCTGCACCATCTTGATCACGGACGCGACACCGGCGGCGGCCTGCGAGTGGCCGATGTTCGACTTGATCGAGCCGAGCAGCAGAGGCGTCGAACGGTCCTGGCCGTAGGTCGCCAGCAAGGCCTGCGCCTCGATCGGGTCGCCCAGCGGGGTTCCGGTGCCGTGCGCCTCCACCGCGTCCACATCGGAGACCGACAAACCCGCCGAGGCCAGCGCCGCGCGGATCACCCGCTGCTGCGACGGTCCGTTCGGCGCGGTGAGGCCGTTCGAGGCGCCGTCCTGGTTGACCGCGGAGCCGCGCACGACCGCGAGGATCCGGTGGCCGTTGCGCAGGGCGTCCGACTGCCGTTCCAGCACGACCTGACCGATGCCCTCGGCCCAGCCCACACCGTCGGCCGAGTCGGAGAACGCCTTCGAGCGCCCGTCCCCGGAAACACCGCGCTGCCGGGAGAACTCGATGAACGTCGACGGCGTCGACATCACCGTCACACCACCGGCGAGAGCGAGCGAACACTCCCCCGACCGCAGCGACTGGATCGCCCAGTGCATCGCGACCAGCGACGACGAGCACGCCGTGTCGACGGTGACCGCCGGGCCCTCGAAACCGAACACATAGGACACCCGGCCCGACGCGACACTGCCCGCGCTGCCCTGACCCTGATGTCCTTCCATGTCGCCGCCACCGACGACGGACTGGTAGTCGTTGTACATCAAGCCGGTGAACACGCCGGTCGCACTGCCGCGCAACGAGGTCGGGTCGATCCCCGCCCGCTCCAGCGCTTCCCACGCGGTCTCCAGCAACAACCGCTGCTGCGTGTCAGTCGCCAGCGCCTCCCGCGGCGACATGCCGAAGAACGACGGATCGAACTCCGCCGCGTCGTGCAGGAAGCCACCCGAGCGCGTGTAGGAGGTGCCGATGTGGTCGGGATCCGGGTGGTAAAGGCCGTCGAGGTCCCAGCCGCGGTCGGACGGGAACCCGGTGACCGCGTCGACCTCGTCCACCACGAGCTGCCACAACTCTTCCGGCGTCGTGACACCGCCGGGATAACGGCAAGCCATGCCGACGATCACGATCGGATCGTCCGAAGTGGACGCCAGCGCGGGCGGATCCGGCGTCACCGCGACGCCACCGAGCAGCTCGTCACGCAGGTATGACGCGAGCGCACCGGACGTCGGGTAGTCGAAGATCAGCGTCGCGGGCAGGCGGATGCCGGTGGCCGCGGTCAGCCGGTTGCGCAGCTCGACGGCCGTCAGCGAGTCGAAGCCGAGGTCCCGGAACTGCTGCGCCGGGTCGACCGCGCCCGCACCGCCATGACCGAGAACTCCCGCCACCTCGACACGAACGACGTCGAGCAACGCCTCCAGCCGATCGGCCTCGGACAACGCCGAAAGCCGTGACACCAACGTCACCGCCGTGTCGGAGCCCGCCACGGAACGTTTCGAGCGCGTGCGGACCAGGCCGCGCAACACAGCGGGAACCTCACCCTTGGCCCGCAGCACCGCGAGATCGAGCCGGAACGGCGCCAGCGCGGCACCACCGTGCGCGATGGCCGTGTCGAACAGCTCCACGCCCTGCTCCACCGAGATCGGCGGCATGCCGGCGCGGCGCATGCGTTCGACGTCCACTTCGGACAGATGCCCGGCCATGCCGCCTTCCCAGGCACCCCAGGCCAGCGACACGGTGTTCGGCCGGTGCGCAGCGAGGGCGTCGAGGAACGCGTTGGCCGCCGCGTAGTTGCCCTGGCCCGCGCTGCCGAGCGTGCCGGCGACGGACGAGAACAGCACGAACCGGTCCAGCTCGCCGGCCAGCTCGTGCAAGTTCCAGGCGGCGTCGACCTTGGGGCGCAACACGGCCGCCAGACGCTCGGCGGTCAGCGACTCGATCACGCCGTCGTCCAGCACGCCCGCGGCGTGCACGATCGACCGGACCGGGTGCTTCTTCAGCAGCTTCTGCAGGGCCTTGCGGTCGCTGACATCACACTTCGCGACGGTGACCCGCGCATCCAGCTCGTCTACCCACGCGGGCTTCTCGCCGCGCCTGCTGACCAGCACCAGCTCGTCAACACCCTGCGCGACAAGGTGTTTCGCGACGACGCCACCCAAGCCGCCGGTGCCGCCGGTGATCAGCACCGGTCCCTGCCACGTGACCTCGTGTTGCGCCGCCGTCGCGCGCGCGAGCCGGGCGGCCTTCACCACGCCGTCGCGGATGATCAACTCAGGCTCGTCGACACCCAACGCCCGCGGCACGAGCTCGCCGGAGTCGGTGTCGATGATGCCGAACCGGCCGGGATGCTCGGTCTGCGCCGTCCGCACCAGACCCCGCACGGCCGCGCCCGCCAGGCAGCCCATGCCGGTGACGAACACCAGCTTCTCAGGCCGCTCCTCGGCGATCCATTCCTGCAGCCGCGCCAATGCCTGTGCAACCAGGGTGTGCGTTGCCTCAACGACCTCGCCGTGCGCGACGACGTGCTCCACCACGACGTCCGCTGCCGCCTCGGCAGGCACCTCGACCTCTACCCAGTCGAGCTGGAACAGCGAGTCGCGGTCCACGGTGGTCAGCTGCTCCGCGGAGACCGCCCGCACCACCAGCGCGTCCACCGATGCGACCGGCGCGCCAGCCATGTCGGCCAACGCGATCGCGATACTGCTGCCGGTTCGGGTCAGCTTCACGCGCAACGCCGTCGCACCGGTCGCGTGCAGCGAGACGCCTTCCCACGAGAACGGCAACCCAGCACCGCCGTCCACGAGCAGCGCGGCGTGCAGGGCCGAGTCGAGCAGCGCCGGGTGCAGGCCGAACCCGCTGCCAGCCATCCCCTCGGGCAGCGCGACCTCGGCGAACACCGTGTCGCCGTCCCGCCACGCCGCCCGCACCCCCTGGAACGCGGGCCCGTACTCGAACCCGCTCTCCGCGAACCGCTCGTAGGCGTCCGAGACGTCGATCGCCTCCGCGCGCGGTGGCCATTCGCCGACCTCGGCTATCGCTCCTCCCCCGGTTCCGAGCACACCCGTGGCGTGCTCGGTCCACGGCTCGTCGACCGCGGTCTCAGGCCGGGAGTAGATGGTGATCGACCGGCGGCCGTTCTCCGAGTCGTCTTCCGGGACCCCCACGATCAGCTGAACCTGGACGCCACCGCTGTCCGGCAGCACCAACGGCGCCGCGAGCGTCAACTCCTCGACGCGATCGAGCCCGACCTCGTCCGCCGCCCGCACCGCCAGCTCGACGAGCGCCGCGCCCGGCACGAGCACCGCGCCGTGCACCGTGTGGTCCGCCAGCCACGACCGCCGCGACAGCCGCGCCGTGAACAGGTACCCCGCTCCGCCGGCGAGTTCGACGGCCGCCCCGAGCAACGGGTGCTCCACCGCGCCGAGGCCAGCCGACCGGACGTCCGACTTCGCGGTGTTCTCCGGCCAGAACGGCTGGTGGTCGAATGCATACGTCGGCACGTCAACCCGTCGACCGCCGGTATACAGCTGCGTCCAGTCAACGTTGATTCCGTCAATGTGTACTTGACTGAGTGCAGTCAACATTGAATCAACATCAGACTTGACGCGCGTCAACGTCGGAATCAACCCGTCAACCATCGCCGTCAACTGCGC
>NZ_JBEXPJ010000310.1:0-3848 GCF_040611995.1 Lentzea sp. NPDC006480 | reverse complement strand
ACCGAGCCCGCACACGACCTCGACCGGTGTCGGCTCGACCGTCCACCGGCCTTCCGGCGTCGCCACCAGCACGCCCTCGGCGCCCTTCGTGACCATCTCCATCTCGCTGACGCTCGGTCAGGTGCAGCGGCGCAGCACGCAGCGGGCGCGGCGGCTGGAGCAGGCGCTAGGACTGCTGGACGAGGCGCACCGCAAGCTGGCCGACGAGGCCGTGCTGGTCGAGCGGAACCGGATCGCGCGGGAGATGCACGACATCGTGGCGCACGGGCTCAGCGTCATCGCCGTGCGCGCCGGTGTGGCGCGCATGGTCCTCGACAGCGATCCGGCCCAGGTCGCCGAGTCGGTCGGGGTGATCGAGCAGACGTCGCGGGAGTCGCTGGTGGAGATGCGGAACATGCTCGGCGTGCTGCGCAGGTCCGAAGAGGACACCGGTGACGAACCGCAGCCGGGGATGCACCGCATCCCCGAGTTGCTGCAGCGGGCCCGGGAGTCCGGGCTCAAGCTGGAGGTGGTGCGGCACGGTGAAGCACCGGATCTGCCGCCGGGACAGCAGCTGGTGGCGTACCGGCTGGTGCAGGAGGCGCTGACCAACGTGCTCAAACACGCCGGGCCGGTGCGCACGCTGGTGACGTTCCGCCGCCTGCAGGACCGGATCTGCATGGAGGTGTTCAACGAGACACCGGACGGTCCCGTGCCCGAGACTGTCCGAAGTGGACATGGCCTGGTCGGGATGCGGGAACGGGTCGGCATGTACGGCGGGATGGTGCAGGCGGGACCGGTCGAGGGCGGGTTCCGGGTGACGGCCGAGTTGCCCGTGGAGGCGCGATGAGCACGTCGGTGCTGGTGGTGGACGACCAGGTGCTGGTGCGGGCGGGGTTCGTGGCGTTGCTCGGTGCGCAGCCCGACCTCGAGGTGGTGGGCGAGGCCGACGACGGTGAGCAGGCGGTGCGGCTGGCGTCGGTGCTGCGGCCGGACGTGGTGCTGATGGACGTGCGCATGCCGCGCAAGGACGGAGTGACCGCGACGAGGGAGATCGTCGAGAAACAGGACGGCACCGCCGTCCTGATGCTGACCACGTTCGACCTCGACGAGCACGTGTTCGCGGCGCTGCGGGCGGGCGCGTCGGGGTTCCTGCTCAAGGACACCCCGCCGGAGGACCTGGTGCGGGCGGTGCGGCTGGTGGCCTCCGGTGAGGCACTGCTCGCGCCGTCGGTGACGCGCAGGCTGATCAGCGAGTTCGCCGCGCTGCCCGAGCCGGGGCGGCGGCCGGAGGAGTTCGCCGGCCTGACCGAGCGCGAGACCGAGGTCGTGATGCTCGTGGCGAAGGGCCTGTCCAACGGCGACATCAGCCGGTCGATCTTCCTGTCGGAGGCCACGGTCAAGACCCATCTCAACCGCGCGATGACGAAGCTGAAGCTCTCCTCACGGGCGCAGGTGGTCGCGGCGGCCTACGAGGCCGGACTCGTCAAACCGGGCGGCTGAAACTTCTGCGGTAGTTCTTCACCGCCTTCCGTGGTAGTGCTCTTCGTGTTGTGCGTCGGCATTCTTCTGGTCAAGGAACTTCACTTGACCGAGGGGAAAACCGATGTCCGCGAAAGTGCTGATGCAGAAGTCCGCAGTGTTGGCCATGGCCGCCACCTTCTTGTTCGGCCTGCCGAACGCGGCGGCGTTCGCGCAGGACAACGCCGGGGTCTCCGTCGACTTCCCGATCCACGCGATCGGCGACGACCTCGACTGGGCCGCGGTGGCGGAAGGGTTCAACGTAAAGAACCCGGACGGCATGAAGAATCCGGTCGGATTCGCTGTCGGACGCGTCGCGGCAGCACGGGGAATGGCGGTCAAGGACCTGATCCGGGACCTCAACCGCGGTAAGTCGGTGAAACTGGACAACGACTGGCTGCGCAAGCAGGCTCCGATCGCCGGATACACGGTGGACCACAATCCCGCGGTCGGCTCGATCGCGTACTTCGCCAAGGGCACCAAAGTCGATCTGACCATGGGCGACGGCGAGTACACCATGACGCTCAGCGCAGCTCACTACGCCTATGTGGCCGCGGTGAACAGCGACGGCTCGCTGACCCTCGAGGACTACAACGGCTCTCATCGCAGCTACCAGGTCAAGTCTTCCACGGTCACCGACTTCCTCCATCTCGCGAAGTCGTCACTGCCCGCCCTGCCGCCGGTGCCGACCGACTGGCTGGCCGACGCCCCACCGTCCACGCCCGGCGTCGCGCGCGACCTCGCGACCGATCCCGGCCTCCGGCCGCATTTCCCCGTCAGGGAACTCGCACCCGACTACGGAATCGCCGCGGACGCGGACGAGGCCACTTTGGACGCCAGCATCCGCCAATGCGGCACGTACGCCGAGTGGCTGGTCGCGTACCACCTGGGCATCCCTCCCAAGGAGGTCAGCCAGCGGATTGAGGACCACCGGGACATCAAGGGTGTCACGACGCAGTCGGGCAATGCGGACTCCATGGACGAGATGTACTCCGACCTCGGTGTGCGGGTCGACAAGACCCCGGCGGTCGGCGCGATCACGACGTGGGACTACGGCGACGAGCTCATGGGCAGCAAGTTCGGGGAAACAGGTCACGCCGGGATGGTGAAGCGGGTCTACCGCCTGCTCGCCTCCGACAAGGCCGACGCCGACGCGATCGCCGCGGGCAAGTACGTCGACGGCGTGACGCTGCAGCGACTTGTCGACAAAGCCAGCGCTTCGTCGGCGCCGAAGCTGACCTACGTCCTGGTGGAGGACTACAACGGTTTCGGCAACACCGAGGACCGCACCTCCCAGTACGGCCAGAAGCTCATGCCCGCGGAGTGGGTCGACCACTACATCCACCTCGCGTCCAGCCCGCTGGTGTCGCCGCTGACGCCGTCGGAGCGCCTCGACCACTACGTGGCCACGCAGCCGAAGACGATGGAAGCGCTCGGTGAACCGACTGGCGCCGCGGACCAGGTGAAGGACACCAAGATCACCCGCACGTTCGCCAACGGCACTCTCACCTTCGACACTCAGTCGCTCCAGTACAGCTCCAGGTACAACCCCGTCACGCCGGAACTGCAAGCGGAGATCGACGCCGAAACGCAGGACGGCAGCTGGGAGCCCAGCAAGACCGTCCCGACGCCCACCGCGCAGGAACGGCTCGCCAAGCAGGTGACGGAGATGGGCGAGGTTCTGCGCCTCATCACCGCCAAGCTCGCCGGCCGCAAGCCGAACGTCGACCTCCAGGCCAAGCTCGCGAACCTGACCCAGCAGTTCACCCAGCTCCAGCAGCAGCTCGCCACCGAACAGTCCAGCTGAACCCGCTGACACACAAGGAGATACGAGATGTCCCGCAAGAAGATGCTCTCCCAGGTGCTCGCCGCGGGCGGGCTGGCACTCGCCGCCGCAGCCCTCGTGCCCGGTAACGCCAACGCCGCCGACACCTCGGCCCAGTCGATCGCCGACCAGCTGCAGGAAGACCTCGCGGCCTTCGAGGCCGATGTCGACGACTACGTCGCCACGGCTCCTCCGGCTGACGCGGTGCCCGCGCCTGGTGACGCACCGCCCCCGGCTCCGGCTGACGCGCCGGCGGATCAGCAGGTGCCGCAGCCGGCGGATCAGCAGGTGTCGCAGCCGGCGGATCAGCAGGTGTCGCAGCCGGCGGATCAGCAGGTGCCGCAGCCGGCGGACCAGCAGGTGCCGCAGCCGGCCGACCAGCAGGTTCCGCAGCCCGCTCAGGACCCGGTGACCGATGCGATTGTTGATGGGGCGACCAAGCTGATCAACGGTGTTGGTGAGGCGCTGGACGGTGCGAGCGATGGTCTGGACGAGTTGGACAAGGGCCTGGACCAGATCGAGG
>NZ_JBEXPJ010000309.1:0-3870 GCF_040611995.1 Lentzea sp. NPDC006480 | reverse complement strand
AGGTGGCCTCAATGCCCCCACGCGGGGCCACCTCGACACCCCAACTCAACCTTCCGTTCTGGAGGCCACGATGAAGAAGACGAACACGCTCTTGGTCTTGGGAAGCGCAGTTGTGCTGCTGGGCTCGTGCGACCGCGGTCCTGCGCCGGGGGCGTTGCCGCCTTCCGGGAGTTCCGCCATACCAACAACCTCGGCTCGCGACAGCGCAGTCAGTGCGTACCGAGCGATGTGGAACGGCTTCGCAGAGGCAGGCAACACCTCGGACCCGACTTCTCCTGTGCTTGCTCAGCACGCCTCAGGCGCCGCGCTGGAGAAGTTGAGACGAAGTCTCCAATCCGACCGTGAGAAAGGCGTCGTCACCAAGGGAAAGCCTGTCCTCGATCCGAAGGTGTCGGAAGCAGATCCGGTCGGTGACCCGAAGAAGATCACGATCACTGACTGCGGAGACTCTACGAACTGGCTCAAGTACGGCAAGGACAACGGGCTGCGTGCAGACGCTGCCGGC
The DNA here is from genome assembly GCF_040611995.1 of Lentzea sp. NPDC006480. Lineage (NCBI taxonomy): Bacteria > Bacillati > Actinomycetota > Actinomycetes > Pseudonocardiales > Pseudonocardiaceae > Lentzea > Lentzea sp. NPDC006480. Next base: position 3,365 of record NZ_JBEXPJ010000309.1, on the reverse strand, counting down.
GGCCGGCGACTCATCAAGGCCTCGGTCGACAAGCAGTCAGACGGCTCGTGGAAGGTCTCCGACTACGCGGTTCACGAGATCGGGAGTTGTTGAGCCATGCGACAACCCACTGTGCTCGTTGCACTTGCAGCTAGTTTCCTTGCTGTGTCGCCGCCTGCGGAGGCGGACGACGCTTGGGGCGGGACCACCTGTAGCCAAGAGCCGTCACCCTTGTGCGAGCTCACCGCGGGAAAGCGTCCGAACGGTTCGACGAACAGCGGCCAGACGCCGATGAACGGCAAGGAGCAGAACGACGGGGGATCCTTCGGCTGCCGGTATGTGCCTGCTGGTCCAGGCCCCGGACAGGAGACCCCGAAGGAGCCCGGCGGTTGGTACATGCTGTTGTGTTCGCCCGACGGCAAGGACCCGGACTCTCGCGGGCCGATCTGGGTACCAGCTGGTGCAGAGGTACCTCGGGTTCTCACTCCTGAAGAGGTCGCACAGATGGCCCGTAGGCAGCTGCGGCTCCCCACTCCACGGATCATGGCGAGTCCGGCCGGAGAACAGCTGGCCAACCTGCCCACCTGGATGTGGCTGGATCGCGGCAGCTGGGGCCAGGTGTCTGCGACAGCATCGGTTCCCGGCGTGTCCGTGACGGCTGTGGCCAGGCCTGTTTCGGCAACCTGGTCGATGGGTGACGGGCGCTCGGTCACCTGCACCGGCGCGGGCACTCCATACTCGGCCGGCCGCGACCCGAAGAGCGCGTCGCCGGACTGCGGTCATACCTACCTGACTTCGTCAGCAGGACAGCCGGGTGAGGCCTTTCCTGTGACCGTCAGGGTGCAGTGGACGGTCACCTGGTCGGGCGCAGGGCAAAGCGGGACGTTCCCAGGCCTGTCGACCAACGCATCGGCCGCGTTCCGAGTGGCCGAGAGCCAAGGAATCACCACCGGCTGATCACAGCTGTCGATCCAAGACACGTCGAACTGCTGAACCGACGTGTCGCGATGAAGTCATGCCTGAGGGGCCTGAAATGACTACAACCGCCAACAAAACTACGTCTTCGCGGTGGAGCGCGCGAGAGGGCAAACCGCCGAGCCGCTGGAGCAGTCGTCGGCGTCGCGTTCCACATCTCCTGGTAGGGCTCATGCTGGTTCCGGCCTGTGGCGTTGGAGCGGCGATCCTGGCCACCGAGCTGGGAGACAGGGAGCACGTTCTGGTGCTCTCTCGACCGGTTGGTGCCGGCCAACTCCTTGCCGCTCAAGACCTTCGCCAGGTCGCACTGGCTGCCGACGAGAAGATGGGCGTCATCGCCGCCTCGGCAGCGTCAACGGTCGTCGGGCAGCCGCTCGCGTTCAGCCTGCCCGAAGGCTCTCTCGTGACGCGATCGGTGCTGGGCTCTCCGCGAGTACCGGAACAGGGCGAGGCAATCGCTGCGGTCGGCCTCAAATCGGGCCAGTTCCCGCCGGATCTCTCGCCGGGCTCGTCCGTCGCGGTCCTGCTGGGACAAGCGCAGGAGTTGACTCCGAAGTCGTGGAACGCCGTGGTGCTCGACGTTTCCAGGCGCGAGAACGACCAAACGACGGTCGTCTCGCTGTGCATGTCCGAACTGGACGGTCGTGCGTTGTCCTCGGCGCCGTCCGGCCAGCTGAGCCTGCTCGTGATCGCGGGAGGGGATCGCTGATGCTCATCGCCATCTGCTCGTTGAAGAGTTCTCCGGGTGTCACCACCCTGGCGGTCGCGCTGGGCGCGCGGTGGCCCAGCTCGGAAACTCCGGTCGTCGTGGAAGCTGATCCGGCCGGAGGCGACCTGCTGACCCGGTTCCGCCTGAACGCGGATCTGACCGTGGTCGGGCTGGCCGCGTCGAGCCGCGTGCGGGGCAACGCCGATCCGGACGAGCTCGCCCGCCATGTGCAGTTCCTCCCAGGTGGGCTCCGCGTCGTGCCGGGACCGATTGCGGCCGAGCAATCCCGTGCGGCACTGGGCTTGCTGGTGCCCGGCCTGCGCCGCGCCGGCAACAGAGCAGGCACCGTGTTGATCGTCGACTGCGGTCGTGTGGATCCGGAGTCCGCAGGCCTGCCGATCATCCGCAGTGCGGACGCGATGGTGTTGCTCGCGAGGCCACGCGACGACGAACTCGCTCACGTCGCGCTGAAGCTCCAGCTCGCTCAGCAGTGGTCACGGCGGCCCTGCTTCGTCCTGATGGGCCGAGGTCACTCTGCTGGCTACGTGTCTCGCGAGCTGGGCGTTCCGGTGTTGGCCCACATTCCCCGCGATGTGAAGGGCGCTGCGGCTCTGCGTGGCGATGGAGCTAACCGCAATGGTCCCAGCAAATCTGCGCTGGGACGCGCCGCGGCAAAGCTCGCGTTCAGCCTCCGGGCGAGCGTGATCCAGGATCAGGCCAAGGTCGATCGCCATCTCGTGCCGGGAGGGGTGGCGTCATGAGCACGACAGACCTGGCTGGTCCGGCTGACCTGCCGTACAAGGCCGCGGGCGAGGTGGCGGCGGTTGACCGGCTGCGCAAGCACCTGCGCGGCTCGCTCTCAGAACAGCTCAGCCAGCGCATCCGCAGCGATGAAGCTGCGGGACGGCCCTCGATGGACGCCCAGCAACATCGGCGGTTCGCCGAAGCGGTGCTGACCGATGCCGCCGAAGCGCATGCGCGTGCCGAGCTCCACAACACGGCGGACGGCGGGATGCTGGTCACTCCTGACGTGGAACAGCGGCTGATCAAGCAGGCACTCGACGAGGTCTTCGGCTTGGCCGGCCTCGAACCTCTGCTGGCCGATCACGACATCGAGAACATCAACATCAACGGCGACCGCGTGTTCATCAGGTGCGCCGACGGAACTCGTCGGCGGCTGCCGCCAGTCGTCGGTTCGGACACCGAACTCGTCGAGCTGATCCGCGACCTTGCTTCCCGTTCTGGTGTGGAGGAGCGCCGGTTCGATCGCGGCTCGCCGATCGTGAACTTCCAGCTTCCCGGCGGCGAGCGCGTATCCGCGGTCATGGCCGTGACGACGCGACCATCGGTGTCGATTCGCCGTCACCGCTTCTCCAAGGTGAACCTGGCGCAGCTTCGTGAACTCGGCAGCATCGATCTGGCGCTGGAGAGTTTCCTAGCCGCTGCCGTGCGAGCCAGGCGCAACGTGCTGGTCACCGGCGGCACGTCGATCGGCAAGACCACGATGCTCCGAGGGCTTGCGTCGGCAGTTCCGTCCTGGGAGCGGCTCGTCACTATCGAGGACGTCTTCGAGCTCGGACTGGACGAAGACGCCGACCTTCATCCGGATGTCGTGCCCTTGCAGGCGCGAGAGCCGAACATCGAGGGGTCGACGTTCCCGTCGAGACCCTGCGCACGGACGCGGTCCAGCAGTTCGTCAAGC
>NZ_JBEXPJ010000308.1:0-4059 GCF_040611995.1 Lentzea sp. NPDC006480 | reverse complement strand
GAACAGGTCCGACAGCCCGGCGCCCTTGCTGCGGCCGTTCGCGGCGGGATGGCCGTAGAGCTCCTCGAACCGGTCCTCACGAAGCTGAGGGCGCCGAAGCTGCTGTCGTTCCGCGAGGTCGGGAACAACTACCTCTGGGCGGTGCACTTCAGCCCGGACGGCGGCAAGCTGGTCGCGGGCACCGGTGACCAGTCGAAGCTCTTCGACGTCACCGATCTCCGCGTCCCGAAGGAGATCACGTTCCCAGGACAGGGCGACACGACGTTGCGCGGCGGCTTCAGCCCGGACGGCAGGCTGCTCGCCACCGCGATCGGGGACAAGGAGATCAGGTTCACCGACCCGCGCACGATGCGCGAGGTGGGCAGGCTGTCCGGGCTCACGGCCGGTCCGTACGCGGTGACCTACCACGGGACCCTGATGGCGACCTCGCACACGGACGGCGTGCTGCGGCTGTGGGACGTCGCGGATCCCGCTCGTCCCCGGCTGGTCACGAAGTTCACCGGGCACGCGCGGGACGTCGCGGCCGTCGAGTTCTCGCCCGACGGCACATACCTGGCTTCCGGCGGCAACGACACGACGGTGCGGCTGTGGGACGTGGACGTCGATCGGGCGGTTGAGCGGTTGTGCGCGCGGCATCCCGAACCGCTCACGCGCGCGCAGTGGGAGGAGTACTTCCCGGACGTGCCCTACCGGCAGGTCTGCCGGTAGGGCACGGTTTCTCCGTTATGTGCAGGGAATGGCGTCCGGATCGGCGCCCGCCTTGGGCACCCACCGCACGTTCGCGAACGACGCCTGGAAGGTGCCTTCGGTGTAGACCAGGAACGGCGTGTTGACGTTCTCCAGGTCCAGCCCCTTGTCGGCGAAGCAGCTGACCGCGACCTTCACGGTCGACTTCTGGCCAACGGGGAGGTTCCGGAACGCTTGTGTGGCATCGAGTTCCGCCATGCAGGGGTAGTTGCAGTGCGCGCTGATGACCGTGCGGTTGGCCGGGGCCTGGTGCACGATCACGTCGAACTCGATGGCCGCGTTGGCGTTGCCGTAGCCGCGCAGGTCGCTGCCGGTCGGGCTCTGCAGGAACACCTGGCCCGGTCCGGTGCCGGTCCACGTCGTCTTGAGCGCGTCCTGCTGGACGTTGACGTCGGACTGCACGACGTTGATGTTCGCCTGCGAGGCCTGCCCGTCCGGGCCGATCTCGAGGCCCCAGTTCTCCGGCGAGCCGATGAAGCTCTTGTACGGCGCGACATCGGTGCGGTTGAAGACCTCCAGGTCCTCCGTGGCCGTGCCGCCGCCACCGCCGGAGCAGAAGCCGCCGGGGCTGGTCTCGTCGAGCTTGCCGACGTTGCCGGTCTGCCAGTCGCGCAGGCCGTACCCGAACTTGAACAGCGGCGTCTTGGCCGGCTCGCCGGGCAGTGCCGGGCAGGCCTCGCCCGGCCACGAGTAGGACAGCTTGCCGCTGAACCCGTTGTGGCGTCCCCTGATCAGCAGATCGGCGATGCCCTGACCCTCGGTGCCGGGCAGCCACGCGGCGACGAACGCGTCGGAGCGGTTGATCTCCTTGTTCATGTACATCGCGCGGCCGCCGACGTAGACGGTGATGACCGGCTTGCCCTTGCCGGACACCTTGTCGAGGGTTTCCAGGTCCTTCGGGTACAGGCGCGCGGTCTCGAACGTCCGCTTGCCGATGTCGCCCACGCCCTCGGCGTACGGCGTCTCACCGATGACGGCGATGACGGCGTCGAAGTTCTTGGGGTCGACGTTGTCCGCGGTCTCGGCGAACGTGACGTTGGCGGCGCCCAGCGTGTCCTGGATGCCCTTGAGGATGCTGGTGCCGTTGGGGAAGTCGGCGTTGGTGTTGCCGGTGCCCTGCCAGGACAGCGTCCAGCCGCCGGTCTGGTTGCCGATGTTGTCCGCGCTCTTGCCGACCACGAGAACCTTGCTGCGCTTGGAGAGCGGCAGCACCCGGTCGTTGTTCTTCAGCAGCGTCGCGGACTCCCGCACGGCCTTGCGCGCGAGCTCCTTGTGCAGCAACGCCTCCTGCTCGCCGGCGTGCTCTCGCGCGGACGGCTTCGGCGCGTCGAACGTGCCCGCGCGCAGCTTGACGCGCAGAATCCGGGTGACGGCGTCGTCGATGCGGGCCATCGGGATCACGCCGGTCTCGACCTGGGCGATCGTGTTGGTGATGAACGCCTTCCAGTCCTGCGGCACCATGATGATGTCCAGGCCGGCGTTGATCGCCTGCGGGCAGCTGGCGTTCGTGCAGCCGGTGACCTGGCCGATGCCGTTCCAGTCGGAGACGAGCAGGCCGTCGAAGCCCATCTTCTCCTTGAGAATGCCGGTCTGCACGTACTTGCTGCCGTGCACCTTGCCCTCGTTGATGACGTCGTTCGTCCAGCTGTTGAACGAGATCATCACCGTCTGCGCACCCGCGGCCAGCGCCCCGTAGTAGCCCTGCCCGTGGATGTTGATCATGTCTTTTTCGCTGTAGGCGTTGACGCCCTGGTCCTTGCCGCCGGTCGTGCCGCCGTCACCGATGAAGTGCTTGGCGGTGGCGATCACGCCGTCCTCGCCGATGCGCTTCTTCGCGTTGTCCTGCAAGCCCTTGATGGCTTCGAACCCGTAGGCGCGGGTGATCCGCGGGTCCTCCGAGAACCCTTCGTACGTGCGCCCCCACCGGTCGTCCTGCACCACGGCGAGCGTCGGCGAGAACGCCCAGTCCTGCCCGGTCGCGCGAATCTGCTCGGCCGTGGCCTCGTTGATGTCGCGGATGAGGCACGGGTCGTGCGCGGCGCCGAGCCCGATGTTGTGCGGGAACACCGTCGCGCCGTAGACGTTGTTGTTGCCGTGCACCGCGTCGATGCCCCAGATGACGGGAATCCTGGTGCGCGTCTGCTTCGACGCCTCCCAGTAGGCGTCGGCCTTCGCGAGCCAGTCCTGCGGCGTGGCCTTCTTGTTGGCGTTCGGCCAGCTGCCACCACCGTTGAGCACCGAGCCGAACCCGTACGTCGTGACGTCCTGCGCCGTGATCGCGCCGATCTCGGGCTGCGTCATCTGGCCGACCTTCTCGGCCAGCGTCATGCCCTTGAGGATCTCCTTGATCCTGGCTTCGTCCCTGCGGTCGCCCTTGAGCTGGCTGTCGATCTTCGGCCAGTCCTTGAGCTCCGGCAACGACTTCTCGATGCGGGCACACCCGTGCTCGGTACGGGGCTGCCCGATGACCGTCTGCTTCGACCCGCGCTCGTCCGGCGCGGCGGCCGCCGATGTCGCGCTGGCGGCGAGCGTCAGCCCCAGCACTGCGGCGAGAGTGCTTCTCCAATGCATGCCGCAGATCCTCAACTTTGTGTTACGTCCACGTCAATGGGAACGCTCTCACGACTTTGTTCCGGGAAACTTTCGGGACGAAGCGGGAGGTATCGGGCCTGGTCGCACGCTTACCGCCCATCTGCCGCCCGCATGCCCTCGTTCGGCCCTCGCATGGCCGTGGGGGCGGGTGGGCCGGTTGGGTGGCCGGGGTCGGCGGTCGGGTGGCGGCCGGTCGGGTGGCTGGCCGGCGGTGGCCGGGTTCCAGCGTGGTCGCCTGCGAGCCGGGTCAGTTCATCGCCGCTTCGCGACGATTGCGATTGGGCTTGGAGTGGAATCAGGCCCGCACGGCTCGCTTCGCATCGCCCTTGTGCAGCACCTTCGGCGCAATGCTGGCGGGCGCCGCGTACCGACTCAGCGCTATAGGAAACCGGTGGATTATGACAGTACGCCCACTTATCTCACGTGCGGTGACCGTACTGTCCAAACCGCGCTGTCAGCGCTACCCGACGATCGAGTGAACCTCACTCCATCGCAAGACTCGAATCGGTAGCCAGCGCGAGAACCGCCTCGTCGTCGAGTGGGGCGCCCTCAAGTGGTGCCGCTCCCCGCCAGAACACGCCCTGTGCCGCATTCGTGCGGTCGCTCGCCTGCACCATGCGCTGGCGATGTCCGCTGGGCAGCAGTACCTCGGTGCTGACAGTGCGGGAAATCGAGGACCACGACCCCGTATCGGCCAGGTCCGTCGGTGACGAGCGCGCC
>NZ_JBEXPJ010000307.1:0-4207 GCF_040611995.1 Lentzea sp. NPDC006480 | reverse complement strand
GAGCTGGGCCGCTAAACGGTCCCTTGCCGATAATTCATCCGGTGGAAACAACAGCGGCTGGGCCACGGCCCAGCCGCCCTTCGTCGTCTTCGCTCCACCAAGGGGCCGCCCCGCACCCCGCCCGGCGAGCCTGTGGCCTACCGGCACAGCACAAACCGCCATGTCGGTAGCAGTTGGCGAACCTTTGACCATGTGTTGGCGGTACTTGCAGACGCCAAAACCGCGCTCAACGCAAGGCAACCACCCGGCCTGGTCGCGTTTGGTGCGAACCACCCACCCAGGTGACCCGTACTACCCACCGTGCAGGCAACCCCCACCCACCGGTCAACGTCCACCAACGTGGCCGGGGTGACAAAACCCGGGTTGCCCGAACACCGAACCCATCCTTCTGGCAATGTGAGGACCATGAGGCGACTCGGGGGAGTGCTGACGACTGCCGCGCTGTGCGTCGCAGTGGCCAGCACTGCGGCGTGCTCGAACACGCCTCCACCCCCGCTGGTCCCCAAAACCGAAGCCCCGGTAATCACGACCACGGGTCCAAAGGTCACCGAAATCGTGGTCGGCGTGGACGACGTGGCGGGAGGCTACAACCCCCACGCCCTCTCCGCCCAAAGCCCGATCACCACAGCCCTGAGCAGCCTCCTGCTGCCGAGCCCGTTCCGCCCAGGCCCGGACGGCGCCCCCCAGCTGGACCGCAACCTGATGGTCAGCGCCAAGGTCACCAAGGCCGACCCGTTCACGGTCACCTACACCATCCGCAAGGACGCCAGCTGGTCCGACAGCGCCCCAGTGGCCGCCGAGGACTTCTCCTACCTCTGGCAGCGGATGCGGACCGAACCGGGCGTCGTCGACCCAGCCGGCTACCGCCTCATCAACAACGTCAGCGCCAGAGAAGGCGGCAAGGTGGTGGAGGTGGCGTTCGGCAAGCCCTTCCCGGGCTGGCGGAGCCTGTTCGCGAACCTCCTCCCGGCTCACCTCCTCAAGGACGCCCCAGGCACCTGGTCGAACGTCCTGAGCACCAGCTTCCCGGCCACGGCCGGCCCGTTCCAGGTGAGCAGCCTCGACGAGCAGCGCGGTCAGGTCATCCTCGAACGCAGCGACAGGTACTGGGAAGTGCCGACCACGCTGGACCGAGTCGTCATCCGGGGGTCGACCCACCGCGCGATGACCGACGCACTGTCCAAAGGCGACAATCAGGCGGTTCTCCTGCGAGCAGACGCATCCGACGTCAACCTGCTCAAAGAGATCAAGGGCCTGACCACGAAACCCGTGCCGCGCAACGAAGTCGTGCAGGTTCTGCTCCGCCCGGAAACCGAACAGCTGAAAGACCTCAAGACCCGCAAGGCGATCATCGCCGCACTCGACCGCGACGCACTCATCGCGTCCGGCACGCAGAGCGGCCCGAGCGCCGCGTACCGGGCCGACTCCTACGTGATCCCGCCGAGTCGTTCTGGCTACCAGCCGACGATCCAGGGCAACACGCTCAACCCGGCGGCGGCCGACCAGCAGCTCACCGAGGCCGGGTACGCGAAGAACGCGCTCACCGGCAACTGGGAGAAGGCCGGCAAGCCGCTCAAGCTGAAGATCGCCGCGCCGGAGAAGGTCGAGCCGTACGTCGGCCTCGCGAACCGGGTCAAGGCGCAGCTGGCCGAGCGCGGGATCGACGCCGAGGTCGTCATGCCGAACGCCGAGGACCTCTTCAACAAGCAGCTGGTCGAGAAGGACGTCGACATCGCGGTCGTGCCGCGGGTCGACGCCGGTGACTCGGCGGCGGGGCTCGCGAGCCTGTACGGATGTGCCGGGAACGCGCCGGACGGGGGCACGCCCAGCCCGCAGAACCCGACCGGCTTCTGCGACCCGGTGATCCAGACGGACATCGACGCCGCGCTCAACGGCAAGGTCCTCCTGAGCGACGCGCTCGCCAGGATCGAGCCGCAGATTCAGGCTCAGGCGGTCGCGTTGCCGCTGTTCCAGGTAGTCGATCTTCTTGGTGTGCTGCCAACCATGGTGTCGGGCGTCGACACCGGCGCACCCTTCGCGGGCGTGCTCAGCCAGGCACCCGAATGGCGCAGACTCGACAAGTAGTCCGCCAGTGGAAATTCCGTTGCGGAGCCACTTTCAGCGTTGCTACGTTCGGTGGCTGTCGTTGACAGAATTACATCCGCCCGGTCAACGAACGCATTCGCCCGGTAATCGGGCCATTGCGGCGTGCTACAACCTGTTTCCATTGGGTCACGATCACCCTGTCAGGTAGTGACCGCCGCCTCAACGGGTTCTTACCGTGCTGCCCACGATGTGCCGGTTCGGGGCGCGTATGGCACATCAACGTTATGGGCGTGCATGCCGACCTGGCCACGGCCGCCCAGTGCTAGGAGGGCACGTGTCGATGAGGAGAACCAAAGCACTTCCGGCGATCGCGCTGTTCGCCAGCGCGTCTCTCGTGCTGGGTGCCTGCGGTGGCGGTGGCGGTAGCAACAACTCCGATGGAGGCGACTCCAGCATCGCGGAGATGGCGACGGCTCGCGGTGAGTCGGGCGACAGCTACACCGCGCCGGACACCAAGGAAAGCGACCAGGTCGTGGTGTCGACGGACAAGCCGTACACCTCGTACAACAACGCGACCGAGGACGCGAACCAGTCCTACAACACGTTCGCGCTGGTCCTGGTGCAGCCGGGTGCGCACGTCCTGAACGGCAACAACAAGTACAGCCTGAACAAGGACGTCATGGAGAGCATCGAGGTCACCTCGAAGTCTCCGCAGGTCGTCACCTGGAAGCTGAAGAAGGGCGTCACCTGGTCCGACGGCGAGGCCTGGGACTGCGACGACTTCTACATGGCGTGGTTCACGCAGAGCAACTCCGCCAAGAAGGGCGACGCCAAGTACTTCAAGGCGGCCGGCACCACGGGCTACGACCTGATGACCGGTGAGTGCAAGGACGACCAGACGTTCGTCGGCACGTTCTCCGACCCGTACCCGGACTACGTCGGCCTGTTCAACAACGACGTGCTTCCCGCGCACATCGTCGAGAAGCAGACCGGTGTCGCCGACATCACCAAGCTGACCAAGAGCTCGCCGGAGGCCGACCTGCAGAAGGTCGCCGACTTCTGGAACGAGAAGTGGAACGGCTTCACCAAGGAGCTCTCGCCGGGCGCGGGCCCCTACATGATGACCGGCTTCGAGCCGAACCAGTCGGTGACGCTGGAGCGCAACCCGAAGTGGGTCGGCAAGCCCGGTGGTCCGAAGAAGATCATCCTGAAGGCGATCCCGGACCCGGTCGCGCAGGCGCAGGCGCTGGAGAACGGTGAGGTCACCGTCAACTCCATGGCGCAGCCGGACGCGAACGCGGCGACGAAGCTCAAGGGCCTGAGCGCTCAGGGCATCACGTTCGGCGCGGGCCCCGGCCTGTCGTTCGAGCACCTCGACCTGCAGCTGAAGAACCCGGTGCTGGCCAAGGAAGAGATCCGCAAGGCGTTCTTCATGTGCGTCAAGCGCCAGGACATCATCGACAAGCTCATCACCGAGGTCCAGTCCGACGCCAAGCCGCTGGGCAGCCTGATCTTCTTCCCGAAGGACGAGGGCTACAAGGACCTCTACGCCGACAAGGCCAAGGGTGACTCGGCCGCGTCGAAGAAGATCCTCAGTGACGCGGGCTGGACGCAGGGTGCCGACGGCGTGTTCGCGAAGGACGGCGTGCGTGCCTCCTTCCGGATCAGCCACACCGACATCCCGCGCCGCAAGCAGACCGTCGAGCTCATCCAGGGCCAGTGCAAGGAAGCCGGCATCGAGGTCAAGGACGACACCGACTCCAACTTCCTCGACGAGCGCGTGAGCCAGGGTGACTACGACGTCGCTCTGTTCGCGTGGTCCGGTGGTCCGATCAAGAGCGACAAGAAGTCGATCTACGAGACCGGCGGTGGCCAGAACTGGCAGAACCTGAGCGTTCCGGCTGCGGACACGGCCTTCAAGTCGGCGGTGTCGCAGACCTCGATCTCGGACTCGCTCAAGTACTTCCAGCAGGCTGACGAGGCGCTGGCGAACTCCTACGGTTCGCTCCCGCTCTTCCAGATGCCGAACATGTGGGCCTTCAAGGGTCTCGACCGCGTGTACTTCCAGAGCTACTACGGCGCGCTCTGGGACGCCAACGAGTGGCAGTCCAAGTAACCGCCATAGCTGAAGTGCGCAACGCCTGACCGGGCGGGACCGGAC
>NZ_JBEXPJ010000306.1:0-4412 GCF_040611995.1 Lentzea sp. NPDC006480 | reverse complement strand
CGCGCAGAGCCGCCCCAGCGCCACCAGCTCCTCGCGGCGGCCGACGAACGTGTCGAGCGGTGCGGGCACGGCCGAGTCATGCGGCAGGTCGTCCCGTGTCGAGCTGCGTTCGCGATAGGCACGTTGACGGCACGCGTTGGAGCAGTAGCGCCGTCCCGTTGCCGTGTCGTTGAGCGGGTTTCCACATGTCACACAGGCGGCATTGGCCGTCATGAGGAATGACCGTACCGGCGCGTAACGGTCCGTAACACCCGCTGTTTCGGGGTATTGATAGCCCCTTCGAATGATGGACATGATCTCGCCAGGTTGCCGCCGCCACCGACTCAGGAGGTCCGGTCATGACCGCGCAGATCCGACAGCCCAGCGCTTCCCTCGTGCCGCCGCAGGACAGGGCGGTGGTGGACGAGTGGCTCGCCCGGATCGTCGCCGTCGTCGGCGGGGACGCGAAGGAGAACAGCCCGGAGGCGTGCCGCACCGCCGCGGAGGCCGCGGAGGAGCTGAGCGCGTACCTCTGGATGCTCCGCGCGCTGCGCCGCCGAACGGCCTAATCAGGGGCCATTTTTCTGGCTCGATCAAGAGATCCGCACTATCCCTGTGACCAGCGGCGCAGTTCGGCAGATAGGGTGGGCTTGTTCCTGCCAGTCGAACGCAAGGAGTCCGTCGTGACGGTTCGTGTAGGTGTCAACGGTTTCGGTCGCATCGGGCGCAACTTCTTCCGCGCCGTGAGGGCCGGCGGCCACGACATCGAGATCGTCGCGTTCAACGACCTCGGTGACGTCGCCACCATGGCCCACCTGCTCAAGTACGACAGCATCCTCGGCCGTCTGGACGCTGACGTGCAGGTGACCGACGAGGGCATCTCCGTGGACGGCAAGGTCATCAAGGCCCTGGCCGAGCGCGACCCGGGCAAGCTGCCGTGGAAGGACCTGGGCGTCGACGTCGTCGTCGAGTCCACCGGCTTCTTCACCGACGCCACCAAGGCCCGCGCGCACGTCGACGAGGGCGGCGCCAAGAAGGTCATCATCTCCGCGCCGGCCAAGAACGAGGACCTCACCGTCGTCATCGGCGCGAACGAGGACAAGTTCGACGGCTCGCAGACGATCATCTCGAACGCCTCCTGCACCACGAACTGCCTCGCGCCGCTCGCCAAGGTGCTGCACGACAGCTTCGGCATCGAGCAGGGCCTCATGACCACGATTCACGCGTACACGCAGGACCAGAACCTGCAGGACGCGCCGCACAGCGACCTCCGCCGTGCCCGCGCCGCCGCGCTGAACATCGTGCCGACCTCGACCGGTGCCGCGAAGGCCATCGGCCTGGTGCTGCCGGAGCTCAAGGGCAAGCTCGACGGCTACGCGCTGCGCGTGCCGATCCCCACCGGCTCGGCCACCGACCTGACCGTCACGCTCAAGCGCGAGGTCACCGTCGACGAGGTCAACGCCGCGTACAAGGCCGCCGCCGAGGGCGCCCTGGCCGGCATCCTCAAGTACTCGACCGACCCGATCGTGTCGGCCGACATCGTCACCGACGCGCACTCGTGCATCTACGACGCGCCGCTGACCAAGGTCATCGGCAACCAGGTCAAGGTCGTCGGCTGGTACGACAACGAGTGGGGCTACTCGAACCGCCTCGCGGACCTGGTCAAGCTCGTCGCGTCCAAGATCTGAGTTCGGAGTTAGTGCGTTGAAGACTCTCAGCGACCTGCTCGCCGAGGGTGTCGCGGGTCGGCGCGTCCTGGTGCGCGCCGACCTGAACGTCCCCCTCGATGGCGACAAGATCACCGACGACGGCCGCGTGCGCGCGTCGGTGCCGACGATCAAGGCCCTGGCCGACGCCGGCGCCCGCGTGATCGTCACCGCTCACCTCGGCCGCCCCAAGGGCGAGCCGGACCCGAAGTTCTCGCTGGCCCCGGCCGCCGCTCGCCTCGGTGAGCTGCTCGGCACCGAGGTCCCGCTGGCTTCGGACCTCGTCGGCGAGTCCGCGAAGTCCGTCGTGGCCGCGCTGACCGACGGTGGCGTCGTGATGCTGGAGAACGTCCGCTTCGACGCCCGCGAGACCTCGAAGGACGACGCCGAGCGCGAGGCACTGGCCGCCGAGCTGGCCGCGTTCGCGGACGCGTTCGTGTCCGACGGCTTCGGTGTCGTGCACCGCAAGCAGGCCTCGGTCTACGACGTGGCGAAGCAGCTGCCCGCGTACGTCGGCGGTCTGGTCGAGGCCGAGCTGCGCGTGCTGCGCAAGCTCACCGACGACCTGGAGCGCCCGTACGTCGTGGTGCTCGGCGGCGCGAAGGTGTCCGACAAGCTCGGCGTCATCGCGAACCTGCTGGCCAAGGTCGACCGGCTGCTCATCGGTGGCGGCATGGCGTACACGTTCCTCAAGGCCCAGGGCCACGAGGTCGGCGGCTCGCTGCTGCAGGAAGACCAGCTGGAGACCGTCCGCGGCTTCCTCGCCGAGGCCGAGAAGCGCGGCGTCGAGCTGGTGCTGCCGGTCGACGTGCTGGTGACCGACAAGTTCGGCAACCCCGAGCACGACGTCGTGGCGACCGACGCGATTCCCGCGGACAAGATGGGCCTGGACATCGGCCCTGCGTCGCGCGAGCTGTTCGCGTCGAAGCTGGCGGACGCGAAGACCGTGTTCTGGAACGGGCCGATGGGCGTCTTCGAGCAGGAGGCCTACGCCGGTGGCACGCGTGCCGTCGCGGAGGCTTTGGTCAAGTCCGAGGCGTTCACCGTCGTCGGTGGCGGCGACTCCGCGGCGGCCGTCCGCGCGCTGGGTCTGCCCGAGGACGGTTTCTCGCACATCTCCACGGGTGGCGGGGCTTCACTGGAATTCCTTGAGGGCAAGGAACTCCCCGGCATCAGCGTTTTGGAGTCCTGATGGCAGCCCGGCTCCCGCTCATCGCGGGCAACTGGAAGATGAACCTCAACCACCTCGAAGCGATCGGCCTGGTGCAGAAGATCGCCTTCTCCCTGCCGGAGAAGTACTTCGCCAAGGTCGAGGTGGCCGTTCTCCCGCCGTTCGTCGACATCCGCAGCATCCAGACGCTGGTCGACGGCGACAAGCTGCTGCTGAAGTACGGCGCCCAGGACCTCTCGCAGCACGACTCCGGTGCCTACACCGGCGAGGTCTCCGGCGCGATGCTGAAGAAGCTGGCCTGCCACTACGTCGTGGTCGGTCACTCCGAACGCCGCGAGTACCACGGCGAGACCGACGCGATCGTCAACGCCAAGGTCAAGGCCGCGCTGAAGAACGAGATCACGCCGATCTTCTGCTTCGGCGAGAAGCTGGACGTGCGCACGGCAGGCGGCCACCTGGAGCTGGTTCGCCAGCAGCTCGAGGACGGTCTCGCCGGTTTCACCGCCGAGCAGGTCGCCAAGATCGTGTTCGCGTACGAGCCGGTGTGGGCGATCGGCACCGGGCGCACCGCTTCTTCCGCCGACGCGCAGGAGGTGTGCTCGCTGGTCCGCTCGTTCGTGGCGGAGAAGTACGGCGAGGAGACCGCGGCCGTCGTTCGCGTGCTTTACGGCGGTTCGGTGAAGTCGTCCAACATTGGTGAGCTCATCGCGCAGAAGGACATCGACGGCGCACTTGTCGGCGGTGCGAGCCTTCAGGCGGACGAATTCACCAAGCTGTGCGCTCTGGCTGCCGGCGGCCCTCTACCCTAAGTTGATCTGAATAAACCCGCACACCCAAGTGGTTGCACACGTTCGGCAGTCGAACAGGTACTCTATGGCGTCGGCTGCCTGTCAGTGAGGAAGAAATGGTCCTGTTCCTGCAGATCCTGTTGATCGTCTCCAGCGTGCTCCTGGTGCTGCTCGTGCTGCTGCACCGCGGCCGTGGTGGCGGCCTTTCTTCGCTGTTCGGCGGCGGCATGCAGTCGAGTCTGTCCGGTTCCTCCGTCGTCGAGAAGAACCTCGACCGCCTGACGCTCTTCGTCGGCGCGGTCTGGATCATCGCGATCGTGGGCATCGGACTGCTGATCAAGCTGCCCGGCGCGGGTAGCTGATCAACCGTTCAGCGGCAGAAGCCCTCAGGGGCTTGGGGTAACCACTTGGTGGGGGTGTAACGGTCGATGTCCGGTGGTAACGCGATTCGCGGTACCCGCGTCGGCGCAGGCCCGATGGGCGAATCGGAGCGCGGCGAGTCCGCGCCCCGCCGTCGGGTGTCGTACTGGTGCGCGAACGGTCACGAGTCCCGGCCATCCTTTGCGGTCGACGCCGAGGTGCCGGAGAACTGGGACTGCCCGCGTTGCGGCCTGCCAGCAGGGCGGGACGAGCAGACGCCACCCGCGCCTCCGCGCAACGAGCCGTACAAGACGCACCTTGCGTACGTGAAGGAGCGGCGGTCTGACGCTGACGGGGAGGCGATCCTCGAAGAGGCGCTCGCCAAGCTTCGGCGGCAGCGGGAAGAGC
>NZ_JBEXPJ010000305.1:0-4481 GCF_040611995.1 Lentzea sp. NPDC006480 | reverse complement strand
GGTTCTTCGGTGGTCGCTTCCGTTGCCAGTCCTTCGGCTTCGGTCGGTGGACTGACGCCGGACACCTCGTACTCGTTCACGGTCGTCGCCCGGGACGCCGCCGGGAACGTGTCGAAGCAGTCTGAAGCGGTGTCGGTCCGGACCGCGCCTGGTTCTGGTTCGCGGACGTTCAGCAATCCTGAGGACTTCCCCATCCGGGACTTCCAGGTCGCGGTCAGCCGAGTCGTGTCGACTGCTTCCGGTGCCGCTGCCTCGTCGGTGACGGTGCAGGTCGATGCGACGCACACGTGCTCACAGGACCTGAACATCACTTTGGTGGGGCCTAGCGGCCGGTCGTACCCGTTGCAGAGGTACGGCGGATATCCGTGCACTCCGTTGCAGCCCAAGGCGTTCACTGCCCGGGTTTCGGAACGGGCCGAGGGCACCTGGACGTTGCGGATCGGTGACAACGGTCCTGCCGACGAAGGCGTGCTGTCGGGCTGGTCGATCACGGTCTAGGCACGGCTGAGGGCGGGTGTTCCCCCGCGCCTTTCAGGGAACACCCGCCCGCTGTGGAGCCTTCGATCAGCCGATCTTCTCGATCTTCGCCTTGCGGATCAGGAACTTGCCGGGCTCGCGGACCTGTTCGAAGGCCGCGTTGTTGAGCAGCGCACAGCTGCCGGACACCGACGTCACCTTGACGGTGGTGGACTTGTTGTTGTCCAGGTTGGTGACCTTCAGCGTGGTGCCCACGGGGAACTGGTTGCTGGACGCCGCCGGAGCGCCGCCCTCGCCGGAAAGCGTGACGGTGGAACCGTTGCAGACCTGCTGACCGGACGCGCCGCTGTCGTTGCCCTGGTTCGCATCGGGCTTCGGAGCGGGCTGGGCCGTGTTCTGGCCCTGGTTGCCAGCGTTGCCTTGGTTGTTGTTGCCCTGATTGTTGTTGCCCTGGTTGGCGTTGCCGCCGTCACCCTTGCAGCCCGCCGCCTTGCGCCGCTGCTGGATGAGGTCGACCACGGCCTGCCGGTTCGCGATGCGGGCCTCGGACTGCGAGTCCGGGTTCGACTTCTGCCCCGCGATGAAGTTCAGGTTGTTCTGCAACGCCTTGTCGAGTCCGCCGCAGTCCTCACCGGACGTCGTGGCCTGGCCCTTTTCCGCCTTCGCCTCGACCTTCTTGCCACAGCCAGCCGCCGCACGCCGCTGGTTGATGAGGTTGACCACCGCCTGCCGGTTGGCAATCCGAGCCTCCGACTGAGCATCGGGGTTCGCCTGCTGCCCGGCGATGAAGGTCAGGTTGTTCTGCAGGGCGGTGTCCAGTCCGCCGCAGTCCTCAGCCGCGTTCGAGTCGGTGCCGCTGAAGGCGAAGATGCCACCGGCGACAGCAGCGACCGCGAGCATGGCGCCCGCGCCGATCATGGCGGGCTTGCGGTGTCGAGCGCCCATTCGATTCTCCTCGGGGGTGTTTCGGTGTTGTACCGGTGACTACGGGGAGGTCACGGATGGGGTTCAAATCGGACTAGACCACGTTGGTTTTAAATGCTTTTAAGGTTTTGCCGCGGTGGTGATCTTGCTGGTCAGGTGCTGTTTTTGCTGGTTCGGACGTGGTTCGGTTCGTGGTCCCTCGAATAGACCAAGACGGTGGGACCGGTGCGCGTGGTGGTCTGGACCAGGCCGTTCGGCGGGGGTCGTGGTTCGACTGGATTCGACGCTGACCGGGCCGCCGTTCGACTGCGGTCGGGCACGCTGGCCGGCTGGGGATGTGCGACGTGAGCGGCACGGTGAGCGGCTGAGATGCGCGGGGCTGAGCAGCTGGAGCGCGTTCCTGGCGGAGGTCCGGCTGTGGGGGCGCCGGTTCCTGCGGGAGGTCACCTGTCCCGCACGACGCCGCCTCGCGAGGGTGGGCGCGCGTTCTGCACTGGCAGGTTTGTGAGGGCCGGCGCAAGTTCCAGCGGAGGGGTCGCCTGCCGTGCTCACGTCACCTTGTGAGAGTGGGCGCGCGGGTGGCATACGAGCCGGGTCAATTCATCGCCGCTTCGCGACGATTGCGATTGGGGCTGCGTCATGACCACTTGCTCTGATTTGCAGAGCTTTAAGAACTGCTCGCTTCGCATCGCACTTGTGGCCTTGCTGCCTGACGCGCTTTCGCTCGTGCCTGCGGGAGTCGGCGGGCAGCTTCGATCTGGGGCGTGCGCGGCTCCGAGTGGTGTTGTCTGAGCGGTCAGGTCCGCCGCCGCCCGCCTTCCGCATATTTGCGGGGTGGATGACCATGGTTTCAGGACATCTACTAGACGGGGCCAGGCGTGGATCAGGACATATCTCACCCGTCCGGGTGATGCCCTGCAGATCTGAAAGCTTGGCCATCTGCCGTTGGCCACCGCGGCCGGGTTGGCGGTGCGCGCCTGCTGGTGTCCTGCCCCGGAAGCGCTAATCCGTCGCCGGGCTACTTGACCAGCCGGAAGCCAGGCTGCGCGACCCAGGCCCGCAGGAAACCCGCGGTTCCGAGCACCATCGGACACCCCTCGTCAGTGAGGCCCAGCACCCCTGGAAGTCCGGCGACCACCGCCTCCTGTCCTTCCGCCAGTTCGGCCTTGACCAGCCCGCCGAGAACATCGACGACTGCTGCGGTGAGCAGGGCCGTGGCCACATGGTCGATCCCGCGGTTGCAGCCGGCGCTGACATTCACGGCATGGGTCGGCTTGAAGCCGAGGACTGCTTCCACCTCGGGCTCGTCCGCGTGCTCGGCCTCGAAGATGCTCTCGTCGCCGACCCCAGGCCCCATCAGGCAAACCAGAAAGGGCTGACCGCCGTCGTCCTGCTGCGCATCCAGTCCAGCCGCCTCAGTGCCCAGGCGCTCCATCGGCACGTTGACGTCGAAGTACCCCTCACGCAGCTGCTCGAAGTGGGTGGAAAGCCCCCGCATCAACGCACCGAACTCACTCAAAGCAGCCGACGAAACAGGCTCCGCAAGCTCGATCACCAGCGTCGGACCAGCCACGCCGGGAGCCTAGCCTTCCGCCCAGTCCGACACCGCTCAGATTCTCGTCACAGCGAACCCAACAGGCCAGGGCATCGACCATCAACCCGGCGAACCTTCCCGGTCACGGCACTCGACGCCTGACTGGTGGCTCGGCAACCATCCTGCATCTCCCCAGGCGAGTTCAGGCCAGGGCGGGGATCGACGTTCGGGGTGGTGCTGTGGGCATGGGTCGTAGCGCGGGCGGCGTTGGGCCGGGCGGCCAGGGGGTGTGGAGCTGATTGGTTCTTGGGCGGCGGGCCGGGTCGATGTAGCCCGGTGGGTGGAAGAGCGGGATTCCGTTGGCCATCTGGATTTTCCACGCGGAGTGGTGGACCAGGTTGTGGTGGCGGAGGCAGAGCAGGGTGAGGTTGCTCAGGTTGGTCGCGCCGCCGTTGGACCAGTGCTGGACGTGGTGAGCTTCGCAGTGTTTCGGGGGTCTGGTGCAGCCGGGGAAGGCGCAGCCCTGGTCGCGGGCCACGAGCATGCGGCGCAGGCCCGCGTTGATGGTTCTGGTTTTGCGGCCCACGTCGTGGATTTGGAAGCGGCTGCCGAGCAGCATCGGGATGAGGCCGCTGTCGCAGGCGATTTTGCGAACCTGGTTCATCGGGATGTGCTCGCCGTTGTCGAGGCGGGCGGTGCCGATGCCTTGGCGGAGGTTGTCGTAGTCGACGGTGACGGTGAGCTGGACTCGTTCGCCGCCGGAGATGCGGTGGTGGTCGGCGCGGGCGGCGAGGTTGATGATCTCGCAGAACGCGTCGCCTTCGCGTTCGGGGGCGAAGCGCAGGTCGTTCGGAGTGGGCTTGGCGAGGGCGTCGATCTGGGCGTCCAGCTCGGCGCCGGTTTCGGCGTCCACGTCGGCGAACAGCTGATAGCGGCCGCCCTGCCACTTGCGGCGCACGACATTGCGCGGCTGGACCGGTTCGGGTTCTTTGGGTTCGGGGCCGTCCTGGTCCATGAGGTAGGCCAGCTTCTCGCAGTACTTCTTGACCGAGAGCGGCTCGTGCTGCACCGCGTACTCGACGAGGGGCTTTTCCGCTCTGGCCGGCAAGTCGGCCAGCGCTTCGGCCAGGACGTCGACGTGGTCTTCCGACAGCGCGCCTTCGGCCATCGCGGCCGCGACTGCGGGCAGCGCGGGCTCCACAAGGGAGCCGGTGGGCGTGATCGTGGGACACAAAGCCTCCGCCTGCTTGAGTTTGCGGCGAGACACCTTCGGATCCCAGTGCGCGACGTGCTTGAAGACCTCGATGAGATCCTTGTATCCCAAGGACTCCGCCGCGCCTTGCTGCTGCAGCGCGCCGATGATCTCCAGGATCTCGAACTGAAGCCGTTGCTGCGCACGGACTTTCCGCTTGAACTCAGCAAGGAGCTCAAGCGGGGCGGAAAGTCCGAGGGCTGACAGACCCACGGACGTGACACCGGCCAGCCACGCCGGATCGATCTCCGAGGCGTCGTCGATCAGATAGGCCGGAGTGCCGCCACGTGCCGC
>NZ_JBEXPJ010000304.1:0-4552 GCF_040611995.1 Lentzea sp. NPDC006480 | reverse complement strand
GTGGGCTGTTGGCGTGTGAAAGTACTACCAACTGCGAGTTGGTAGTACTTGCACACGCCTGAACAACAACGGCTAGCGGCCGCGGCGGCGGAGTTCGTTCGCGAGCATCGGGAGCAGCTCGTCGATGAACGACGTGTCGTAGCCCTGGCCGGAGAGCAGGGCGTAGCTGAAGCGCGCCTTGAGGACCTCTTCGGACGACGCGCCGAGCATGCCGTCGAGCGCGACGCCGATCTCCTCCAGCATCCGGTCGACCTGCGCGGTGCGGTAGCCGCGCTGCCCCGACGCCGCCTGCGGGATCCGCAGCTGGCGCAGGTCCTTCCACGACTTGACCGCCGGCATGCTGCGCACCGGGCCGGAGAGCTGCTGCTCGATCCGGCTGAGGAAGCCGTCGACCTCGGTCTCGTCGTAGCCGCGCCGTCCGATGAGCGGACGGGAGAACCTCACGTCGCGGATGTCCTTGCCGGTCAGGTTGTCCTGGCCGAGCAGCGTGGCCTCGATGCGGTCGAGGAACGCGTCCACCTGGGACTCCTGGTAGCCGCGGCGGCCGCGGGGAGGGCGGTGGAACGCGACGTTGCGGATGTCGGCGGCTGTGAGCTTCGGAGCGTCGACCGACCTGGGCTGCGCGGGTTGCTGCACCGGCGGCAGCTGCTGGGGGCGTGGCGGCGGTTGTGGGCGGCGCTGCTGGGGTCGTTGCTGTTGCTGCGGCAGCTGCGTGGTCGGTGGCGCCGGCTTGGCGGGTGGCGGCGCGGTTTCGAGCATGAGCACGACGAGGTCGAGGAACGTGTCGACGTCCTCCTCGTCGTACCCGAAGGTGCCGGGCGCGGTCTCGCCGAACACCGCGTCCTGAACCTGCTGGGCCGTCAGGTTGTCCTGTCCGCGCAGGGTGGCCTCGATGCGGTCGAGGAACGCGTCGATCTGGCCCTCGTGGTACCCGCGCGTGCCCGGTCTGGGCTTGTGGAAGCGCACCGCGCCGACGTCGTCAGGAGACAGCCGCACCGCGGGTCTGAGCCCCTTCGACGTGGCGTGCGCACCCTGGGCGGGCGCACTGGCCTGCTGGCGTTGCGGAGTGGACCGCAGCGTGTCGGCCACCAGTTCCATGAAGACGTTGACCTCGTTCACGTCGTAGCCCGGATCCCGGGTCGCGGTGCTGAACTTCACGCTGAGCACGTCCTCGCGCGTGAGGATGTCCCTGCTGCGCATGGTGTCCTCGACCCGGTCGAGAAATGCGTCCACCTCGGCCGCGTCGTACCCGCGCGCGCCCTTGGGGGGACGGTGGAACGCGACGAGGGCCACGTCCTGCGCGGAGAGCAGAGGTGCCGGATGCGCGGGTAGACGATGCTGCGCTCCGGGGCCGCCCCGATCCACCAATGACCTCCTCCTGCGTACCTGTACTGGGGAGTATCGCGTTTCGCGTGGCATAACGTTTCGTCCTGATGGACCAAACGGCGCCACTACGATCGCGAACATGAGTCAGTTCGTGGATGTGATGCTGGCGACGGCCGCAAACGGCCGGGACAGGGGCATGACGACGGGTGAACCCGCCGCGCCCGTCCGCCGGACCTGGGCCGAGGTGCACGAACGCGCCCGGCGGATGGCCGGTGCGCTCGACGTGGCGCCGGGCACCGCGATCGCCGTGCTCGCCGCCGAACCAGCCGTGATCGCCCCAGCCGTGCAAGCCGCATGGCTGTGTGGTGGCAGCGTCACGATGTTGCATCAACCCACACCACGCACCGACCTGGCCGAGTGGGCCGAGGACACGCTGCGGGTGCTCGCCATGATCGACTCTCGCCTGGTCCTGCTCGGCAGCCCGTTTGACGCCTTGTCCTCCGTGCTGGACCAGCACGGAATCCCTTATCGCAAGCTGTCCGAGCTCGACGGTGAGCCGATCGCCGCTCCTGTTCCCACTCCCGAGGATGCCACGGCACTGCTGCAGTTGACGAGTGGATCGACCGCCGATCCGAAAGCCGTCCGCATCACGCACCGAAACCTGATGGCCAACGCCCGCGGCATGGAGATCGCGGCGGCGCTGGATCCTTCCTCCGACGTGATGGTTTCCTGGCTGCCGTTGTTCCACGACATGGGGATGGTCGGGTTCCTGACCGTGCCGATGCTGTTCGGCCTGGAACTGGTGAAGGTCACCCCGGTCGACTTCCTGTCGCGTCCGACGTTGTGGGCCGACCTGATCACGCGGTACCGCGGGACGATCACCGCGGCGCCGAACTTCGCCTACGCGATCGTGGCCCGCCGGCTGGCTTCCTCCTCCGACTCGTTCGATCTTTCGTCGCTGCGGCTGGCTCTGAACGGGGCCGAGCCGATCGATCCGGCGGCTGTGCAGGCTTTTGTCGACGCCGGTGCTCGCTTCGGACTGCGGCCCGAGTCGATCCTCGCCGCTTACGGCATGGCGGAGACCACTCTGGGTGTGGCTTTCGCGCCGTTGTTCACCGGTCTGTCCGTGGACGTGGTGGATGCGGACGCGGTCGAGGCGGATCATCGCGCTGAGCCTGCTGCCGAAGGGCGTGCTTTCCCGTTGCTCGGGCCGCCGTTGCCCGGCCTGGAGCTTCGCGTTGTGGACGACTCGGGCAAGGTCCTGGGTGTCCGGGACGTTGGTGAGCTGCAGATCCGCGGTGAGGCCGTCACTCCCGGCTACCTGACTGTGTCCGGTCCGCTGGCCACGCAGGACTCCGAGGGCTGGCTGTCCACAGGCGACATCGGATATCTGGTGGAGGACGGACAGGTCGTCGTCTGCGGGCGGCGCAAGGACGTCATCATCATGGGCGGCCGGAACATCTATCCGACCGATGTGGAGCGTGCTGCCTGCTCGGTGGACGGTGTGCGGGCCGGTAACGCGGTGGCGGTGCGGTTGGACGCGGGGACGCAGCGGGAGCGGTTCGCGGTGGTGCTGGAGTCGAAGCTGGCCGGGGATGCCGAGGCGGAGAAAGCGCTGGTGAAGGAAGTCACGGCGCGGGTGGTGGACGCGGTCGGGTTGCGGCCGTTCGCGGTGGTGGTGCAGCCGCCGGGGACTCTGCCGAAGACGCCGTCGGGCAAGCTTCGCCGGTCCGCGGCGGCCGCACTGGTCTAGCAGAGGGCGTCGAGCTTCTCGACGAGTTCGCGCAGCTCCCTCGCACTCCTGCGGGGGAGCCTGCCGATCACGTGGTCGAGGCACTCCCGTGCCCAGAGGGCCTCTGCAGCGTCGTGGTCGTAGTGCATTTCGTGCTCTTTCAACCACCGCCGGTGAAACGGGTTGCGCACGAAGTCCGACCACGCCGCGAGCGCGTCGGCGCCGCCGTGATGATGCAGATCCGCCAGCAGGCGCGTTGATGCGCCGTGGATCGGGCGGAGTTTGCCTCGGGGAGGCGTTGGGCGCCTACGCGGCACAGCCCTTTCGGTTGCTCATGCCTTGATCGTACGGCTCAGTGGAAGGCGTTTTGGGCGGCTTCCAGGCCCTTGGTGACCAGCGCCTCGGTCGCGTCGGCGGCGCGGTCGATCTCCAGCGCGAGCTGCTTGCGCTCCACCGTGGAGAAGTCCTTCAGGACGTAGTCGGCCGGGTCCTGACGGCCTGAAGGGCGGTCGACGCCGAAGCGGACCCGGTGGTAGTCCTTGGTGCCCAAGGACTTCGTGATGGAGCGGAGTCCGTTGTGGCCGTTGTCGCCGCCGCCGAGCTTCATCCGGATGGCGGCGAACGGGAGGTCCAGCTCGTCGTGGATCACGACGATCAGGGTGGGCTTGAAGAACTTGGCGGCGCTCGAGACCGGGCCGCCGGAGAGGTTCATGAAGCTGCGCGGCTTGGCGAGGACGACGCGGTGGCCGCTCAGCCTGCCCTCGACGATCTCGGCGCCGGACTTGTGGGCCTTGAACTTGCCGCCCACGCGCGCGGCCAGTTCGTCGAGGACCAGGAAGCCGATGTTGTGGCGGTTGCCCTCGTACTTCGGGCCGGGGTTGCCCAGGCCGACAATGAGGGCGAGGTCATCGTCCACGGAACCGCAACTCCTGCTCGAGATCGTCCAGCAACGCGTCCACGGCCTGCACCTGGTATCCCTTGCCCAGCAGGCCGGACGTGGTGCTGAACCGGGTGTTGCGGACCTCGGTGGAGGTCATGGCACCCCGGCCGTCCAGGTTGGCCGCGGCACGGTCGATGAAGGCGTCCACTTCGGCGCGATCGTATCCGGTGCCGCTCTTCGGCAGCTTGCGCGTGCGCAGGGCGTCGCCGGTGCTCAGGCCCGTTGGCGGCACGATGCCGTTGCGGACCTGGTGCTCCAGCAGGTGCAGGACGCCGTCGACGCTCAACGGGTCGTAGCCGTTCGGGACCGTGGCGAACCTGACGGTGCGCACGTGGTCCGGGTTCAGCCGGATGCGGCCGGCCAGCGCGTCGGCGACGATCCGCATGAACTCGTTGACCTGCTCCGGGTCGTAACCCTGCCGCTTGCGACGGAAGGTCTTGGAGCGGATCTCGGTCGGCCCCAGGTATGCGGACGGCGCGCCACCGAGTCGATCGGCCAGCAGCGCGGTGAGGCGGTGCCTGGTCAGCTCGAAGCCCAGCGGGGACAGGGCGGCC